>NZ_QOSD01000006.1:0-262873 GCF_008368905.1 Bacillus sp. SH5-2 | reverse complement strand
TTTTTCTAAGAGAGTATTTTCTTTTATTTCATATTGGTTTTAAAATCAGGAAATTCCGTATCGATTCGGTAGAAGTATATTAACTTAGAACAAAAGAATATGTATTTTTTATTTTTTAAACATTAATATTCATTTAAAAAAACGAATATTTCCACAATAAAATATAAATACATAGTAAGTTGAATTTAAAAAAAGATGCTATCTTCTAGCATCTTTTTTTCTTTAAGAGGAAATATCATTGGTACTTATATTATTTAAAATTCAAATGCGAGCATATAAATAAGGGAAAAGGAGATAATATCTAACAAATTATAATTGGAAATGGTATTTTAGGTCAGAAATGTTTTTATATTAACTAGGTTATTGGTACTAAGTAAGCATAATGTCTCGCTTTTCTGCTCTTTAATCTTATAGTTATTTTTTATTAAGTACATACCGTTCTTTAGAAATCTCAATCCTAGCAGAGTATATAAATTGGGTGATAAACATGTGGAACATAATTACTTCTTATCTTCCAGATTGGAAAGTCTTTGTACAAGCTTTTATTTTGTTTTTAATTCCGTATACTATCTCAAGATTTTTTCATTGGGTTCGTATGTCAGAGAAAGAGTGGGAAGAATGAGTTGGTGGAAGTCAAGAGACAAACAAGTGAAAAAAAATAATATTAAAAGTAAAACGAAACAAGATCAAAAGCCTTCTCAAAATGCAACCGTTCATTTCACAAATGATTTTGCCTCTAACTTAGAACTTATAAAGCAACAAATCGGACATAATTCTGATGTTCGCTTTCGGAAGTTTAATATTGGACGCACAGATATTCAGGCTGGGATCATTTTTGTTGATGGTCTATCAGATAAAGAGATAATTGACAAACATATTATGAAATTACTAATGGATGATTTTTCTGACGAATATAAAAATGAATCTTCTTATGTGGAGGGGACTGTTTCAAAAGAATATATTAAAAATAAAGTTCTTACAATTAGTGAAGTAGCAGAAGTCCATTACATAAAAGATTTGATATCCAAAGTATTGATAGGTTCAACAGCTCTTTTAATTGATGGTTTAGCAGATGTGTTTATTCTTGGTACAACAAAAGCAAATAAACGAAACATTGAAGAACCAGTATCGGAGGCATTAGTCAGAGGTCCACGGGTGGGTTTTACTGAAGTATTAAGTGATAATACCTCACTTTTGCGACGGCATTGTGCGGATGAGAACTTATCATTAGTAAAGCTACCAGTAGGAGAACGTGCAAAGAAAGAGCTAGTTGTCGCATTTATTAAAGATCTTGCTAGTACAGAATTGGTGGAAGAAATAAAAAATAGAATTCAGAAAATTGACATAGATAGTGTACTCGAATCTGGTTACATAGAGCAACTCATTGAAGATAATTATCTCAGTCCTTTTCCGCAGATTCAAAATACAGAACGACCTGATCGTGTTATTAGTGCTTTGATGGAGGGCCGGGTAGCTATTTTGTTAGATGGAACACCATTTGTTTTAATTGCTCCAGTTACATTTAGTATGCTGCTGCAATCACCAGAAGATTATTATGAAAGGTGGATTCCTGGTACGCTTCTCCGCTTATTACGCTTCATGACAGCTTTTGTTTCATTATTTGCTCCAGCACTGTATATTTCTTTTATTTCATTTCATCCAGGATTAATTCCCACCAAGCTCGCTATTTCTATTATCGGATCGCGAGAAGGAGTTCCTTTTCCCGCTTTAATAGAAGCGTTAATTATGGAAGTAGCTATCGAAGTTTTACGAGAAGCAGGTTTACGTCTGCCTAAACCGATTGGACCTGCAATGGGAATTGTGGGCGGTTTAATAATTGGTCAGGCTGCCGTAGAAGCAGGAATTGTTAGTCCAATAATGGTTATCGTTGTTGCGGTAACAGCTATTTCTTCTTTTACTATCCCGCAATATAGTGTGGGAATTACGTTACGCATTCTTCGTTTTGTAGCTATGTTTTGTGCTGCGATATTTGGCTTGTATGGTGTTATTCTCTTCTTTCTTTTACTTTGCAGTCATTTAGTGAAACTGAAAAGTTTTGGCGTTCCTTATACTAGCCCTGCTGTTCCATATCGATTTAGTGACTGGAAAGATTTTATGGTTCGCATGCCATTAAAAATAATGAGACGTCGACCGAAAATAATGCATACAAAAAAAACTATCCGCAAAAGGTAGCTGATGACGAAAGGAAGTGGCCTTCAGTGATTACTAAACCTAAAGACCGAATAACAACTTCGCAAGCAGTTGTTATTATTGTAAATTATATACTTGGAACGGGAATCCTCACTCTGCCCAGAGCATCTGTGGAAAAAGTGAAAACACCAGATGTATGGCTAAGTGTGATATTAGGTGGGATACTCGCAATGGTTTCAGGAGTAATTATGGTCAAATTAAGTCAGCAGTTTCCAGATAAAACATTTTATCAATACAGTCAAGATATTGTAGGGAAATGGATAGGCAGGTTGCTTAGTTTTCTTATTATAGGGTATTTTCTTACAACTTCAGCGTTTCAAATTCGTTCAATGGCAGAAGTAATAAGCTTTTTTTTACTGGAAGGAACTCCTACATGGGCCATTATTATGCCTTTTATGTGGATAGGTCTCTATTTGATTATGAGTGGTATTAACTCGATTGCACGGATGTTTGAAATAATATTTCCTATTACTTTTTTTATTTTTTTACTCATTTCCTTTATGAGTATAGGAATATTCGAGATAGATAATCTCCGTCCCGTATTAGGTTTGGGAATTAAACCAGTGTTAGATGGGATAAAAACAACGTCTCTCGCATATACAGGTCCTGAAATTATGTTAATTCTTTTGGTGTTTATGGAACAACGAAATAAAGCAGTAAAAGCTATTTTAGTTGGAATTTCTATTCCGTTAATTTTTTATGTAATAACTGTTGTAATGGTCATTGGTGCATTATCAATTGATGGGGTTGTAACAAGAACATGGCCGACAATTGACCTTATGCGCAGTTTTGAAATTTCTGGTTTGATATTTGAACGTTTTGAATCTTTACTGCTTGTAATATGGATTATGCAAATATTTGCTACATATACAATTAGTTACTATGCAGCTGCATTAGGATTAGCGCAACTCTTTAAAAAGAGTATTCATCCGTTTATTTTTGCTTTGATTCCAATCATTTATATCATTGCTATGACTTCAAAAAATATAAATGATTTGCTTAAATTGGGGGATATGCTCGGTAATGCTGCTTTATTTTTATTTGGTTTACTGCCACTGCTTCTCCTTATTATTACGCGATTAAAAGGAGGAGTAGCGTGAAAAATAAATTTAATAATATGCAGTTCTATTTGGTTTTGTTATGTACGCTTTTGCTTCTATTTTTAACAGGATGTTGGAGCAGTAAAGAAGTAGAACAGTTGAGTTTAACAGCAGGTATAGCACTAGATAAAGGGAAGGATTCAACAATTGAGAAAGAGGATGAGGAAGGAGGTTATCCTAAAAGAAATCTTATAACAGCTACTTATCAAATTGTTAGTTCGCAAGCACAAAGTAAAGGAAACGGACAACAAAAACGTTATATAAATGTTTCTGAGACCGGTGATTCCATTCATCAAATTGTTCGTGAGTTTTCATTGAAAAGAGAGAGCGCAATGTTCAGCCCACATTTAAAAAACATTGTTATTAGTGATAGTCTTGTACGTACATACAGTTTAGAACAATTACTTGAACAGTATCTCCGTGACAATGAAGTTCGGCTTAGCTGTATGGTCTTAATTAGCAAGGGTCTAGCGAAGGAGGTACTGGAATCAAACAAAAAAGGAGAAATCCCAGCATTTCGTTTGTCTGGAATTGCAGATAATAGAAATAGAACAACAAGGATTTTACCTCCTGTATCGCTCGCTAAATTGGAAGGAAAGATGCGGTCAGGGTCCAGTTTTCTATTGCAAAATGTAATCTCGATAAATGGGGAAACAAAATTTGCAGGAGCTGCTGTAATTAAAGGGAAAACAAAAAAGTTGATGGGCTTTTTAAATGAACAAGAATTGGAAGGAGTAGTATGGATAAACGGAAAAAGGAATGGTGGTGTGGTAAAAACTTTTGATAAAGAATCAAAGAAACTCATTATATACGAAATAAAGTCAATAAAAAGCAAAATCATACCACATGTTAACGGAAATAATATTTCCTTTGATGTAAACATTGAATCAGAAGGGCGTTTGTCTGAAAATTGGATGCAATCAGGAAAAGATTTTGAAAATGAATTTTTAAAAAGGGAAGAAAAAGCTATTGAAAAAGAAGTAAAGCACTTAGTACATCATGTTACAAAAAAAATACAAAAAGAATATCAAGTCGATATTGCGGGTTTTGGCAACCAATTAAGAATTAAACACCCGAGAACATGGGAGAAAGTCAAAAAAGATTGGGATCGAACATTTAGTAAGGTACCGATTAAATATCATATAAATGTAACTATACAAGATTATGGAGCATCAAGTTTAAAACGGTGAGATACCTTAATTGACATTATATTTGCATTAAAACAAAAAGTTACAAAAATTTTAATTTGTTTTTGTAACTTTTTGTTTTTTTATGTCCTTCTTATTATAAATTAAAGAAATGATTTATTAAAAGTTCATTCTTTCTTTATCCTATGCATTTTTTGGCGCTATAAAGTAGATAACAACCGTTACTATTGGCGTTTTATTTAACGTTAGGAAAGAAAGAGGAATCATTATATGTCCTTTACTAGTTTGAATAGGAGGGAGTTTGAAGTGCAAGCGAAAGCGGTGAAAATAGAAGAAATTTTTGAAAATAAGTAATTATTAGAGGTATATGTAAGCTCTATATAGGAAGGAGAATTTTAAAATTCTATTGATAAACCCAGTAATTGTAATAGCCCTTATTTAGAATAATAATTTCAAAATCAATAAAGTTTAGAATAGAAGGAGCAAGATCAAATTATTATGAATAAACAAATAGGATTTATCGGATGTGGAAACATGGGTATTGCTATGATAAGGAGAATGATTAATAAAAATATAGTGTCTCCAAATCAAATAATTTGTTCAGATTTAAACGTTAGTAATTTGAAAAGTGCTAGCGATAAATATGGCATAACTATAACTACTAACAACAATGAAGTCGCTAACAGTGCCGACATTTTAATTTTATCAATTAAACCAGACTTATACTCATCAGTAATTAACCAAATAAAAGACCAAATAAAGAATAATGTAATTGTTGTCACTATTGCTGCAGGAAAAAGTATTAAAAGCACTGAGAATGAATTTGATAGAAAGTTAAAGGTTGTTAGGGTAATGCCTAATACACCGGTACTTGTTGGAGAAGGAATGTCTGCGTTATCTTTTAATGAAATGGTTATAGAAAAAGATATAAAAGAGATACTAAATATATTTAATATTTTCGGCCAGACGGAGGTCGTAAATGAAAAACTAATGGATGTTGTTACATCTATTAGTGGTTCTTCTCCAGCATATGTGTATATGTTTATAGAAGCCATGGCAGATGCTGCTGTACTGGACGGTATGCCGAGAAATCAAGCTTATAAATTTGCGGCTCAGGCTGTATTAGGTTCTGCAAAAATGGTATTGGAAACGGGAATACATCCAGGTGAATTGAAGGATATGGTTTGTTCTCCAGGTGGAACGACGATAGAAGCTGTAGCAACACTAGAAGAAAAAGGTTTAAGAACAGCTATCATTTCAGCTATGAAACGTTGTACGCAAAAATCTATGGAAATGTCTAGTTTAACTAGTAAGTGAGAAGCTTTGTTTAGGCGTAATTTCATATCCATTCATGTAAGCTGTTATTTAAATTAAAAGCTTGTTGCTATTTCTTATAGGGAGCGGGGGCATAAAATTGCCTTTCGCAACGGTGTTCTAGGCTGGAATAAACTAGATTAATATATAAATTATAGGGAAAATAAAGAGCGTATACAAATGTATAATCGGAGGAGTTGTTATGTCAAATAAAGTTCCTACTTCCTTTATCATTATTATAGGATTGATGCTGTTTGCATTGTTTTTTGGAGCAGGAAATTTAATTTTTCCACCTATGCTTGGTCAAATGGCTGGAAAAAATGTATGGATAGCCAATGCAGGATTTTTAGTTACTGGAGTTGGTTTACCATTGTTAGCAATAACAGCATTTGTCTTTTCAGGTAAAAGTGATTTGCAATCTTTAGCTAGTCGTGTACATCCGGTGTTTGGTATTGTATTTGCGATCGTTCTCTATCTAGCGATTGGTCCCTTTTATGCCATCCCTAGATCTGGAAATGTATCATTTGAAATTGGAATTAAACCGTTTTTATCAAATGATGCAGGTCCTGTTGCATTAACCGTATTTACAATCTTATTTTTCACAGTTACATGCTTATTATCCCTTAATCCTACAAAAATTATTGATGTAGTTGGAAAAGTTTTGACTCCTATCAAATTGACTGTTATTGGGATCCTTGTCGTCGTTGCTTTTATTCATCCAATTGGAAGAATTCAAGCACCTACTGAATTGTATGCATCAGATGCATTTTTTAAAGGTTTTCAACAAGGATATTTAACATTAGATGCTCTTGGAGCTTTTGTTTTCGGAATCATTATTGTGAATGCAATTAGAGAAAAAGGAGCTACGACTAAAAAGCAGCTTATGATTGTTTGTGTAAAAGCAACGGCTATTGCTGCTACACTCTTAGCTCTTATTTATACTGCCCTTTCCTATATGGGCGCTTCGAGTGTAGAAAAACTAGGTCGTTTAAATAATGGGGCTGAAGTTTTAGCGAAAGTTTCGGACTATTACTTTGGTTCGTATGGTGCAATTTTCTTAGGTGTAATGATTATAGTGGCATGTTTAATTACAAGCGTAGGACTTATCACTGCTTGTTCTTCTTTTTTTCATAAATTATTTCCAAATATTTCTTACAAAAAGCTTGCTATTATTTTGTCCGTTTCCAGTACACTAGTTGCGAATATAGGATTAACACAATTAATTATGATTTCAATCCCTGTATTAATAACTATGTATCCAATTGCTATTACCTTAATATTCCTAACATTTTTACACTCTGTATTCAATGGTAGATTTGAAGTATATCAAGGGAGTTTGATATTGACATTTATTTTTAGTTCATTAGATGGATTAAAAGCTGCTGGAATAGAGAATGGGGTAATTCAGAATTTTCTTGAGTATTTTCTTCCATTATATAGTGTAGGTTTAGGATGGGGATTTCCGGCTATTATAGGCGGTGTATGTGGGTATATTGTTAGTGTATTACGGAAGAAAAATACCTTAAGTTCTGGAGAAACTCAATTAAATAAATAAATTATTTTTGTTTATCATATCATTATCGGGGACACAAAACTAATTATCTCTTTGGAATGAAAAAATCTTTTATTTATATCTTTGGAGGTAAATTGAAATAGCTATAACACATTATAGCTGATGTTTGTTGAACACTGGATGAAAGAGAAAAAATAGAATGTTTCAAATTTATTTAACGTAAAAGAAATATTATAAGACTATCTAATAACTAAGTAAATTCATATACAACAATAATAAGAGCAAACCTTATTTTAAAGGGGATACAGAGAATATGAGTAATTTATTAAAAAAGAAATCCGTTACACAATTGTTAGAGCATAATCAAAGTAAGAGCTTAACGAAAACATTAGGAGCATTTGATTTAATTATGTTAGGGGTAGGCTCGATAATTGGAACGGGGGTTCTTGTGTTAACTGGGTTAGTAGCAGCAAGAGATGCTGGTCCAGCAGTTATTTTTTCATTTGTACTTGCAGCAATTATATGCGGATTTATAGCATTATGTTACGCAGAAATTGCTTCCACACTCCCGGCATCTGGTAGTGTATATACGTACTCATATGCAACAATTGGTGAGTTTGTTGCTCATCTAGTAGGTTGGTCTTTACTGTTAATATATATTGTGGCAACAGCGGCTGTCGCTGCTGGATGGACAGGCTATTTCCGCAATTTAATAAAAGGATTTGGATTAGAGATACCTAAAGCTCTAGTAACGATTCCTTCGCATGGGGGTATTGTGAATCTACCAGCAGTAATCATTACATTGATATTAGCATGGATGTTATCCCGTGGTACGAGGGAAAGTAAACGAATCAATAATATAATGGTATTGATTAAAATTGGAATGATTTTATTGTTTATTACAGTTGGTATATTCTATGTAAAACCAATGAACTGGATACCAATTGCACCATACGGGTTAAGTGGGGTTTTTACGGGTGGAGCAGCTATTTTATTCGCTTTCACGGGTTTTGATATATTAGCAACTTCAGCAGAAGAAGTAAAAGATCCGAAACGTAATCTTCCCATCGGTATTATTGCATCATTAATCATATGTACAATTATTTATGTTATGGTATGCCTTGTTATGACAGGAATGGTTTCCTATAAAGAATTAAATGTTCCTGAGGCAATGGCTTATGTAATGGAAGTGGTAGGACAAGGAAAAGTCGCTGGTGTAATTGCTGCAGGTGCTGTAATTGGCCTTATGGCTGTTATTTTTTCAAATATGTATGCGGCAACACGAGTATTCTTTGCAATGAGTCGTGATGGATTGTTACCGAAATCATTTGCGAAAGTTAATAAGAAAACTGGAGCACCCACTTTTATAACTGGATTGGCAGGAATAGGAAGTTCAATAATAGCTGGGTTTATTGATTTGAAAGAATTGGTTAATTTAGTTAATATCGGTAGTTTGGTGACGTTTGCGTTAGTTTGTCTATCAGTTATTATTCTCCGTAAATCACACCCAAATTTAAAACGTGGATTTATGGTACCTTTTGTACCTGTATTACCAAGCGTTTCAATTGTATGTTGTGTGTTTTTAATGCTAAATTTACCGTTAAGTACCTGGGTGTACTTTAGTATTTGGATTACTATTGGGGCAGTCATATATTTCCTTTATTCGATAAAACACAGTAATTTAAATGAGGAAACGATCTCGAAATTACATGATAAAATTGCGAGATAATAACGATAGAAAATTTTATTAATAATCATATTGATAGTTGAGTAACATAGAAACAGTTTTTGACATTTAGCAAGAGATAAAATAAGAGATGCTAGGGCAGCCAAGTACTTTTTTAGAAACCTTGCTTGTTTTCTACGATTTAAAGCTGCTAAGGAGAGGGAGAAGTATGAGTGAATTGCATTTTATGAGTCTAGAAGAACTGGATAATGAATTAGAAAAAGATGACAGTGGTATTTATTTCATTAAAGATTATAATGACAATATTATTTATGTAGGCAAGGCTTTTAGTATAAAAAGTAGAGTATTAGCTCATTTTAATAGTTATTCCAATATTAAGGAATATGTACATTTATTTAATAAAGTAGCGTATCTCATTGAAGATAGTTTGTTAAAACGCTCATTGTTACAAGTTACTTATATGATTAAATATAAACCAGTATTAAACAAAGAAGTCCAAAAAGAATTCCCAGAGTTATATACTCAATACATTAAGCAGACAAATAAAAAATCTATGTTGTTAGAAATTGATGAAGCTAAAGAAAAAAGGGATGGGTTAAAGAATAAATTAGTAAAATTAGTAGGCGGAAAAACTATGTTTTATGACATAATTTCTCTGTTAAACAATGGATATAACTATCATGTTCTCGCAAAAGTATTGAGCATAGAACTTCAAACTTTAATTATAATGAAAGAACACCGAAACAAATTTCCGATACCACATAATTATAAGAGGACAATAAAGCATCAAGATATAATGTATGCTTTATCTGGAAAAAAGAATTTAAGTACTTCAAGGTTAAACACTTAACTTTAAAGTAGTAAATTCGTTGCTTTTAGCACTTCAACTAGACTGTGTCCCAAAAAGTTAGAAAGGTCGGTTTATTAGGTAGCCTCTAGGGAATGAGCCTAGTACAATACTGGGTTCATTCCCTTTGATTTTTCCTTGATTCTTTCATGATTATAGTACTTTATATACTTTGCTAATTCTTGCTTGAAATCTGTTATACTTTCAAATTCTTTCGATACAGAAATAGACATACAAAAACACCATCCTTTCTTATAAATCTACAGAAAGAATAGCGTATTTTTCAAAAATGAGTTCCTTTATTGAAAAGCTTTGGTTCTATATGACAGATAAAAGGGCAGGCAACGCTAAAATAGTGGGAAGTCCTTGTTTCACGATAATTGATTTATTGGATGTGAAACCTCCGAAAATAGCTGCTACCACCACACAAATGATGAAAAATAATTGAATCATATAACCAATGGGATTGTTTTCAAGTATAAGACCCCAAATGAGGCCAACTGCTAAGAATCCATTATATAAACCGTTTACAAATTAATTGTCTAAGTATTTCTAAGTTCAAAGAGTGCAGTGTCTTCGTTTTTTATTGAATCAACTTTTAAATGTTGGTTCAATATTTTCTATTCTCTTGGCACTTAGTTCTCGTTTACTTCTCACAAAAGCAATAAAATCTATGATCTCTTCTGTTGACAGTTCTTCTCCATCTATTAAAAGTGTTGGATCTGGATCTTTTAGGAGTCTTGTAATCTCAATTACATCTTTGTTCTGATGTGAATGTTCAATTCTGCCTAATATATAATCTACAGACGTATCAAATAAATCGGCTATTTTAGATAAAGATTGTAATGAAGGTAATCTATAACCATTTTCATACCCAGCATAGGTGCTTTTCGCAATCCCAAGTCGATCTGCTGTCTCTTGTAAGGACCATTTTTGATTTTTTCTTAATTCAGATAAACGTTCCAGCATTCGTCTCATACCCCATCTAATTTTATTAAATTAATTATAACATAGAAAAAGAATCAAGAATAGAAAAAAGTATGCGTATTGAATACAAAATCTTGATTAATTCAAATTAAGTTCTATAATGATAACTATAAGTATGCATTTCGCGAACGATATATCGTTGTTTATTTTATGGAGGGGTTGTGTATGAAGAGAATTTTATTACTGGCAACTGGTGGGACAATTGCATCTGTGGAGGGGAGTGAAGGGCTTGTTCCAGGATTATCTGCTGAGGAATTATTGAATTATTTTTCGAAGTCATCTCGAAACTTAGAAATAGATTGTAAAATCTTAATGAATATTGATAGTACTAATATGCAACCTGAGCACTGGAAAGAAATAGCTAATGCTGTTTTTAATCATTATGATGACTATGACGGGTTTGTGATTACACATGGAACGGATACGTTAGCTTATACATCTTCCGCCCTATCTTATATGCTTCAAGGTTTAAAAAAACCAGTTGTTTTAACAGGTTCACAAGTACCTATTAGTTTTAAAAAGACAGACGCAAAGAAAAATGTAGCTGATGCTCTTAGATTTGCCTGTGAGGATGTTGGCGGTGTGTTTATTGTTTTTGATAGTAGGGTGATTATTGGGACGAGAGCAGTTAAAATGCGAACAAAAAGTTATGATGCATTTGAAAGTGTGAATTATCCATATGTTGCTGAGGTAAATGAAGATGAAGTGAAATATCATTGGAAGCCAACGTCCTCCCATAATGAACTTTCAATAGATACTAATTTATGTACGGATGTTTTTCTTATGAAATTGTATCCAGGTACAAAGCCGGAGATATTTGATTGTTTAAAAGATTTGTATAAAGGGGTTATTATTGAAAGTTTTGGTAACGGCGGATTACCTTTTGAAGGAAGGAACTTGCTTTCGAAAATTCAAGAATTGACTGAAATGGGGATTGCTGTAGTGATTACTACTCAATGCCTGGAAGAAGGGGAAGACATACTTCTCTATGAAGTAGGACGAAAAGTGGCGCAACATCAAGTAATATTATCTGGAGATATGAATACGGAAGCCATCTTAGCAAAATTGATGTGGACGCTTGGAAAAACTAATAAATTAGAAGAGATTAAAAAAATTATTGAAGAGCCTTTAGCCTATGATTTAACAATAAAATCTGATAAGGATTGGTAATGACTCCATATGATTTATTTAGGTTTTACATTTAATATAGGGGAGAAATTAAAATGTCAATGACAAACAAGAACATGCGAGTGGAGAAGGATTTTTTGGGAGAAAAGGAATTACCTATTAAGGCATATTACGGAATTCAAACTTTACGCGCTGTTGAAAATTTCCCGATTACAGGGTACAAAATTCATGAAAGTTTAATTAGAGCGTTCGCAATTGTAAAAAAAGCAGCAGCGCTTGCGAATACAGATGTAGGAAGATTGGAATTGAACAAGGGCGGCGCGATCGCAGAAGCTGCTCAAGAAATTCTTGATGGAAAATGGCATGATCATTTTATCGTAGATCCAATCCAAGGCGGAGCAGGTACTTCAATGAACATGAATGCAAATGAAGTCATCGCCAATCGTGCTCTTGAATTATTAGGAATGGAAAAGGGAGACTATCATTATATTAGTCCAAATAGCCATGTAAACATGGCGCAATCAACAAACGATGCATTCCCAACGGCGATTCATATCGCTATATTAAACGCATTAGAAGGTTTATTACAAACGATGGGTTATATGCACGATGTATTTGAATTAAAAGCAGAACAGTTCGATCATGTGATTAAAATGGGGCGTACACATTTACAAGACGCTGTGCCAATTCGTCTTGGACAAGAATTTAAAGCGTACTCTCGTGTACTTGAACGTGATATGAAACGAATTCAGCAATCACGTCAACACTTATATGAAGTGAACATGGGAGCAACTGCAGTTGGTACAGGCTTAAATGCAGATCCAGAATATATTGAAGCAGTTGTAAAACATTTAGCTGCAATTAGCGAACTACCACTAGTTGGTGCAGAAGATTTAGTAGATGCGACGCAAAATACGGATGCTTATACTGAAGTATCTGCAGCACTTAAAGTATGTATGATGAATATGTCTAAAATTGCGAATGACCTTCGCTTAATGGCATCAGGTCCACGTGTTGGCTTAGCGGAAATTATGCTACCTGCTCGTCAACCAGGTTCATCTATTATGCCAGGGAAAGTAAACCCTGTTATGCCAGAGGTAATTAATCAAATTGCGTTCCAAGTCATTGGTAACGACCATACAATTTGCCTTGCTTCAGAAGCAGGTCAATTAGAATTAAACGTTATGGAACCAGTCCTTGTTTTCAACTTACTTCAATCAATTAGCATTATGAATAACGGTTTCCGTGCCTTTACAGATAATTGCTTAAAAGGAATTGAAGCGAATGAAGATCGCTTAAAAGAGTATGTTGAGAAGAGTGTAGGAATTATTACAGCCGTGAATCCTCATATCGGTTATGAAGCAGCAGCTCGCGTTGCGAAAGAAGCAATCGCGACAGGGCAGTCCGTTCGAGAACTTTGTGTGAAAAATGGTGTATTGTCACAAGAAGACTTAGAGTTAATTCTAGATCCATTCGAAATGACACACCCAGGGATTGCAGGAGCAACTCTTTTAAAGAAAAATTAAAAGAAGAGGGGGGGGGGGCAAGCCCCTCCCCTTTTTTACAATATAGGGATGTTATATGTGAATAGAGGTAGGGAGGTTATAAGTAAGTATACAGTAGCGTCTAATGGTTCATAGAAACAAAATTAAGAGGAACAGAAATATAATCAACATCACTTTTAAATAAAGAGGATTTATTAAAACATCCTATCATATTAACAACAAGCTTACATGAATCTTTATAAAGAACTATGACCAACCATTAATAAATAGTTGGCCATAATTATCTTAAAAATCCATATCTTTTAATCCGGGACTATGCTCATTTGGCATTTCAGGAAGCTCTGGTACAGGAAAACCTTTTGGCGGTTCCGTTACTGTTAATGTTCCTTTGGTTCTACTTGGTGATTCACCTTGGAATATTTCTCCCATTCTTGTTGGATCTAAGCTGAAATTAAATTGTGCATTATGGAATCCCATGTCTACATATTTTCTGCACTCTGGGTATTTATTAATATCATAGTTCGGCACAGGGAAGAGTTTTCCCCATTCGACCCTTAATGTCTCTAAAGCTTTTGCAAAAGCATTTTGATGTGCATTATCACGTACAATTAAAAATGCAAGAGTTTCTCTAAATGTTTGATTAGAACTCATTTCATAAATTCTAGTCTTTTGAAGTACACCTGTAGATTCAAGTACGACATTATCTAGTAAATCGCTAATTAAGTTTCCATGACTATATACCCAAGATCCATTCCATGGGTTGCTAGCTGCATCAAAATGCAAAGTTTTTCGGAAATAACTATTTTCGATGTGAGATGAAAATGGGGGAATAGCTATTTAGAATTTAATAAAAAAGATAAGATTACGGAGTGTAATCTTATCTTTGCACTAAGAATAATGAATTGTATCTTCAAGGCTTCAAAATGACTTTTATACAATCATCTTCACGATTATTAAAAATTTGATAACCATAGCTCGCTTCTTCAAGGGGAATTTTGTGCGTGATAATCTCTTTTGGATCAAATTCTTTATTTATTATTTTTTCAAATAGCTCCGGCATAAAATGAATGACAGGTGCTTGTCCCATTTTAAGATTAATATTTCTAACCCAAAATGCCCCGAGTGGAAATGCATTATAATTACCACCATAAACGCCGGTCATTTGAACCGTTCCATATTTTCTTACGGCTTTCGTAGCTATTTGAATAGGGCCGAGAGTTCCGCCTTGTAATTTCAATTTTTGTTCCAGAAATTCTAGAGGCGATTTTTTTCCATCCATCCCCACGCAATCAATGACTACATCGGCACCACCATGTGTAATTTCCTTTAAATGTTCTCCCATATCGGGGAATTTTGTAAACTCAAATACCTCAATATTGTTAATCTTTTTTGCATAATTCATCCGATAATCTAAGTAATCCACTGCAATTACACGTTTAGCACCTTGCATCCAAGCAAATTTTTGTGTCATTAATCCAACAGGTCCACAACCAAGGACGATAACAGTATCACCTGGCTTAACGCCTGCGTTTATTACACTCCAATAGGCTGTTGGTAAAACATCTGATAAAAATAGTAGGGATTCATCTTCAAGTTCGCATGATTCCGGTATAACAAATGGAGTGAAATTTCCAAAAGGAACTTTTAAATATTCTGCTTGTCCGCCTGGATGATTACCAAATTTCTCTGTATAACCAAAGTATCCACCAGAATCATAATGAGGATTGGAGTTATCGCATTGACTTTCCATTTCATGTTGGCAATAAAAACAATGTCCACAAGCAACATTAAAGGGGATAACAACACGATCACCTTTTTTTACTTTAGTAACATCTGGACCAACTTCTTCAACAATTCCCATTGGCTCATGACCAATAATGTACCCTGGAGGTAAAGGCATGTTACCTTGATATAAATGTAAATCAGAACCGCAAATAGCGGTTGAAGTAATTTTTACGATAATATCATCTTTTTTCTCTAACTTTGCATCATTCACCTGTTTAACTTGTACTTGGTTTGGTCCTTGATAGGTTACAGCCTTCATCTCATATCTCCTTAAGGAATCATTTTTTATAATTTATATGTATCTCTTGGCAAAGCAGAAATTTTTAGTAAAGAGAAATCTATAAGTATGTTATAGCAACTCTTCTTTCTTATGTCTTTTGTCCCTATTTTAAGAAGAAACTCAATATTTATTCATAATCTAATTCCCACAAAAAGGATAATTATTATTTCATAATTTGTAGCATATTAAAAACATCGGAGGTGAAACAATATGGCAAACAATAATAGTGGAAGTCGTAATGAATTATTAGTTCGAGGCGCTGAACAAGCTCTTGATCAAATGAAATATGAAATTGCACAAGAGTTTGGTGTACAACTTGGTGCAGATACAACAGCTCGTTCAAACGGATCTGTTGGTGGTGAAATTACAAAACGTTTAGTAGCAATGGCAGAACAACAACTTGGTGGTAGAGCTAACCGCTAAGTAAATTGGCATAAAATATAGCAAATATGTAAATCAATTTCTTTTGTGTATTCATAAAAATAAAAACCCTTATATTAAACAGATTCTCACTCAAAGATTATTGATAATCTTCTTTCATAATCTTTGAGTATTTAATTTGTAAACTACTTTCCTAAACAATAAACACGCGGTGTTGGAAAGGTGTTTTCCATGCATAGTAGAAAATCTTTTGCAGGAAAAAGTATACTTAAAAATTTGATTTCAATATTGAAATCAATATTTATTATGGTATTTTCGAAAGGTAGGAATTTAAAAATGGGTATATTAAGTGGAAATCCTCAAAATGAACCGTTACATTACGGAGAGGTATTTGATATTTGGAGTTATCTTCTTGCTGCACAGGGTGCGATTGCAAGCCACCAAGTATTTATGAATCATACAGGTGATGAAGATTTGAAGAAGTTTTTAGAAGGCTTAATTGAAAATGATATAAATTCGGAAATAGAAGAATTAAAAGCTCTTTTAAAGATTAATGGGGTCGCTTTACCGCCTGCTCCTCCAGAACGACCAGTTGCATCTATCGAAGACATTCCTCCTGGAGCACGTATTAATGATGCTGAAATTGCAGCAGCTGTTTCTACAGGATTAGCAGCTGGACTTGTGACATGTAGTCAAGTAATGGGAAAATGCCTTCGAGAAGATGTAGGCATGTTATTTGGACAATTTCATATGAAAAAAGCGCAGGCAGGTGTAACTCTGCTACGTTTAAGTAAGAAAAAGGGATGGGTAGTTCCACCTCCATTACATGTAAGAAATTCTGATCAAGCGTAATAAACAAAAAATAAAAAAGTGGCGTTGGCCACTTTTTTATTTTTTAGATGTATCCTCAAGCTTGGATTTATTTATTGTGGAAGAATCTATATATTCATCTGACATTTCCATAGCATATTTATTATGTTGAATATGATTGTGATTTGTTAATTCATCGTCGTTACGTAGCACTAGCCTCTTCATATAAATGTGGAAGAAAACTTCTGTTCCACCAATAATTAAAGCGGCTATAAATGAAGAAAGTCCAATATTACGAGTAGCATCTAAATCAGTAAACAAGGATATTAGTAACCAAATTCCAAAGAAGCTTAAGCCTAAATCTGCTATTGTAGCAATCATATTTCCGTATTTAGGTAAAATGAAGAGATCTCCAATTAAATAGGCAGCTCCTGTAAGGAAAAGAGAAATTAGTAATACTTTAGGAATTGAAATGCCTTTAAAGATACTAAGTATGATTAGTAATACTGCAGTTATCGCTGTATATTTAATTAATAAAGCAACAATATGTTTCATCATTTTCCTCCATTGTTTAAACGTATATGGAATAAAATATTTCATTAAAAACGGGTTATGCTTTTATATAGCGTAACCCGTTTTAATCACCCTTTAATGGTAAGAAGTACAACCTGGGTAAGAAGCAGGCTTATACTATGGATAGTATTTGCGGAATATCGAGCTTTATTCACAAAGGGTAGTTCCATTCTTATAATAGAGATGTTGCCTAAGTACAGTTTTTTTCATATTAAACTTAATATTTTTTGGTGTTTTGACTTTGTATCATATTCTGATTCATTAATATAAAAATAAACAAAGTATTTTCGCGTTTAATGCATCTTTTTATCTATATATTTTCCGTAATCAGGTACAGCAATTTTATCAAATTCTTGAACGAGTGCTTTGAGGCTTGCTGATAGCAATTCACCTGACATTGGTATTCCATGTCCAGTAACAGTGACTAGAGGCTTTAATTTTTCTAATTTAATAACGGATTCTTTAGCAGCTTTCCAATCTGTTGTTAAGTAACGAGGTGGACCGCTTATTTCCTGTTTTTGAGTTATTACTTTATACAGATACTCCTGTTTTACCGTAACAAAAGCGTCCCCAGCAATTAAAGTTCGGTCTTTTTCTCGGAATAATGAAATATGCCCTGGAGTATGTCCTGGTGTATGAATCCATCTAAACTCTGGCATATGGGGAACAGTTCCATCGGTAGGTAGCGCTTTTACATTATTTCCTAAGTCAATTGGTTCGTTTGGGAACAGAGGAGACATTTTCGCTACCATACCACCTTCAACTGTAGGGTCTGGTTCTGGATAGCTTTGTTGTCCAGACAGGAATGGTATCTCCATTTGATGGGCATAGACCGGAACATCCCAATATTTGATGAGTTCAATTATTCCCCCAACATGATCAAAATGACCGTGAGTTAAAATAATTGCTTTTGGGCGACTATCGGTACCAAATCGATCCTCAGCGATAGAGATAATTTCATTTGCACATTTAGGCATTCCAGCATCAACTAAAACAAAATCATTGGTATGCGGATTTCCAAAAAAGCATATATTGACGATTTGAATCGTGTAACAAAATAAATCAGGTAATACTTCGATGCCGTGACCACTTTCAATTGAAGTTGCTGGAATAAACTCGTAATCACTTCCATAATTCATTTCATTGTCCAATTTTTATCCTCCTAATGTTATTTTAATACCACATTATAGTTCCCTAATTTTGAAAATCCATTTTGAGCGACTTATTAAAAGGAACGAGTAGGATATTACAAAAATCCATTATTCTTATTCCGAAAATCAGGAGTAGAGACTTTAGCAAATAAGTGTCAACTTATATAGGACGCAAGCAAAAGTTTAGAAAACCCTACATTATATTAACTTTTATAGAGGTACATATGAAAGCGGCTGTTAGATATGACCTCTATGATATCTGCATTGCTTATGCATATGTAAATAATAAATGGGTTAGATGTATATCTGAGTATTATTCAATTTTTAGAAATAGAAGAGAGAGGTAACTAAAACATATTACGGCAGAGCTTAAAAAGGTTTGAAAATTATAATAAATCATTTAACATTTCTGCAAAAATGATAGCCGATTTTATTTATAAGAGAGAAGCATGTGAAAGAGTGTTAGAACAAGCAATTAAAGATCGAGAAATGCGATTAATTGCTAGAGACAAAACTGATAAAAGTTTATTTGATATGGAGCAACAAGAAAACCAAGAATCGTTTTCTAATCGAAAGAAGATTAATCTATTGAACTTTGAATTTAAGGTAGATACAAAAGAAATATAGAATTAGTAGAAAAACAATAAAAAAATATTTTCCTAAAATTTTTCAGGACCATATCTAGATTGTATTTATTCATCCTTATTTAATCTAATGAACCCATCGGCTACTAGGTTAATACGATGTAACGGAAAGGGGGGTGAAAAAATGAATGAAGAAAGAAAAGTATATAATAGTCCTTATGGATACACAAATTCTTTTCATCAGTCTTATCCATTGGACTCTTATCCTTTTGTAATGGACAGCCGGAATATTGATATGAGTAGAGGGATAAGGCCACAACAATGGCAACAACCACAACAATGGCAACAACTACAACAATGGCAACAACCACAACAACCACAACAGTCACAACAACCACAACAACCACAACAGCTACAACAGTCACAACAGCCACAACAATATAAGTGTCAATGTGATGGAAGCGAAGCTGTTTGTGTATCAATCCCAGTACCACTTACAGTTGTTCTTTTGGGAACGAAACTCCAAGTTGAATTACCTTGTATTAGAATAACGTCCGAAGAAGATATTACACCAGTATTACAAAAATTGGTGAAAACCCTTGGTGGTTTACTTGGAGGTTCAGGTAGCACGTCGTCTTAAAAATACAAATTTACTTATTTATTCGGATAATAATAGTTTTCGTTCAAACAGGGGTAAGGTAGACTACAATAGCATTAAGCAAATTTTGTGGTATACATCCGCAAGGGGATGGCTCTTACTCATTGTAGCAGTTTTATGCTTCCAAAATATAAGAGGTTTATTTTTAAATTGTGGTTTTGAAAGAAAGCTTAATTGTTTTTTCAGTGAATGAATCTTCAAAAACAGTCTTTTTTTAATTTCTAGACATTAAAAGTTAAGGATGTTCCACTTTTATATAAAATTGAATATGTGTTCAAAAAGAAACGGATCCAATCTGAAAAAAATTAAATTGGATCCGTTTCTTTTTATCTTTTGTAGAAGAAGGATTGTTGAGCTGTTTTTAGATGAACTACTAATGTTTTGGTTTTAGGGAAAATTTATGGCAATGTTATACTTCAAATATTACAAAGTTTTTATCTGAAAATTACGATTTATTGTAATGTTATGGTTCGAACTGAGGTTGATTTATAGTTCGAATCACATTATTAAAGAAATGATAAAGGAGCAAACGAAAGCCTCGCGTCCAATTGTAACAGAAGTGATGATCCCTTCCTAACTTAATTATATCATGTAATTTACGTTCGAAATAGACTGTTTCTTCTCATTTACTACTGTTACAATCAAGAACACATGAATAGTAAGGAGAGGTGCCAAATGAGTTCTTTCGTTCTCGATTTTCAGGAAATAGAAAAAACGCAGCTTTTTCTCGTCGGTGGAAAAGGATTGAATTTAGGGGAGTTATCAAATATTCAAGGGATACAAGTGCCAGAAGGATTTTGTGTTACAACGGTAGGGTATGAACAGGCCATCGGAAAAAATGAAGCGTTTCAAACTTTGTTGAATCAATTAGCAATGCTAAAAATTGAGGAACGAGATCAAATTGGTGAAATTAGTAAGAAGATTAGAGAAGTCATTATGGCGGTGGAAATTCCAGTTGATGTAGTGGAATCAGTAGCTCGTTATCTCTCGCACTTTGGCGATGAACATGCATATGCAGTGCGTTCGAGTGCTACTGCTGAAGATTTACCACATGCCTCGTTTGCAGGTCAACAAGATACGTATTTAAATGTGATTGGAAAAGAAGCTATTTTGCAGCATATTAAAAAATGTTGGGCTTCTTTATTTACAGATCGAGCGGTTATATACCGCATGCAAAACGGCTTTGATCATAATCAAGTTTCTATAAGTGTTGTCGTTCAAAGGATGATATTCCCGGAGGCATCGGGCATTTTGTTTACTGCTGATCCGATTACTTCTAACCGAAAGGTGTTATCAATTGATGCCAGTTTTGGACTTGGTGAGGCGCTAGTATCAGGACTCGTCTCTGCCGATAATTATAAAGTAAAAGAAGGCGAAATTGTCGATAAAATGATTGCAACTAAAAAAGTAGCTATTTATGCCTTAAAAGAGGCCGGAACAGAGACGAAACAGATTGATCCTGCTCAGCAAAAGCTTCAAACATTGTCTGAACAACAAATATTACAACTAGCACGTATCGGAAGACAGATCGAAGCTTATTTTGGTTGTCCGCAAGATATCGAATGGTGTTTAGCTGGGGATACATTTTATATTGTCCAAAGTCGCCCAATCACGACTTTATATCCAATTCCAGAAGCAAATGATGGGGAAAATCATGTGTATGTATCGGTTGGTCATCAGCAAATGATGACAGATCCTTTGAAGCCATTAGGAATGTCTTTATTCCAGTTAACATCTTTTGGACAGAGGTTTCATGCAGGGGGAAGGTTGTTTGTTGATGTTGCACAAAGATTGGCTTCGCCAACAAGTAGAGAACTTTTATTAAATACGATAGGGAATTCGGAACCGCTTATTAAAGATGCATTAACGACTGTAGTCGAGCGAGATGATTTTATTAAATTGTTACCGGATGATGAAACAGGAAAGAGTGTTGGTAAAAGTGGGGCACCTGTAAGCTCACAACCAGAAATCGAAAACAATCCGGCAATCGTTACGGATTTAATAAAGAAGAGTCAAGCATCAATCGAAGAGTTAAAACGAAACATGCAAACGAAATCAGGGGTGGATGTACTTGATTTTATTTTGGAAGATATTCAGCAATTAAAGAAAATACTATTTCATCCGCAAAGTATGGCTGTCATTATGGCAGGTATGAATGCTTCAACATGGATCAATGAAAAAATGGAGCAATGGCTAGGTGAAAAGAATGCAGCAGACACGCTTTCTCAATCTGTACAAAATAATATTACGTCAGAAATGGGTTTAGCATTAATGGACGTTGCAGATGTGATTCGCCCTTATCCAAAAGTCATTGCATATTTACAGCACGTAAAAGATAGTAGCTTTTTAGATGAACTCGTTCAGTTTGAAGGCGGGGAAAAAGCACGGGATGCAATCGATGCTTTTCTAAATAAATACGGAATGAGATGCAGCGGAGAAATTGACATTACGAAAACGCGCTGGAGTGAACAACCAACTACAATTATCCCGATGATTTTAAATCATATAAGAGATTTCGAAGCCGGTGCTAGTAAGCGGAAGTTTGAAGTAGGACTGCAGGAAGCTTTGAAAAAAGAAGAAGAACTATTAGATCGATTGCAGCATTTGCCGGATGGTAAACAAAAAGTAGAAGAGACGAAGCGTATGATTCGTAACATCCGGAATTTCATCGGTTATCGTGAATACCCGAAATACGGCATGATTAATCGTTATTTCATATATAAGCAGGCGTTATTGAAAGAAGCTGAGCAACTTGTGCAAAGCGGTGTCATTCATGAAATCGATGATATATACTACCTAACTTTTGAAGAACTTCACGAAGTCGTCCGCACGAATAAACTAGATTACGAGCTTATTCATAAACAAAAAAATGATTACAAATTATATGAAAAATTAACACCTCCGCGTGTAATGACGTCTGATGGAGAAATCATTACAGGTAAATATAAACGAGAAAACCTCCCAGGTGACGTGATTGTAGGTCTGCCTGTTTCTTCTGGAGTTATAGAGGGAAGAGCTCGCGTTATTTTAAACATGGAAGATGCGAATTTAGAAGAGGGAGATATATTAGTTACAGCTTTTACTGACCCTGGCTGGACACCATTGTTTGTATCGATAAAAGGGTTAGTAACAGAAGTCGGTGGACTTATGACGCATGGAGCAGTTATTGCACGTGAATATGGATTGCCGGCAGTTGTTGGGGTAGAGAACGCTACGAAACTAATCAAAGACGGTCAACGAATTCGGGTACATGGAACAGAAGGGTATATTGAAGTGCTGTAATTGTCTTTTAGATAAATAAAGAAATCGTCCACTAAATATAGTGGACGATTTCTTTATGATTTTAATTGAAACGGAAGACCGAAATAAAAAGGAGCGTATGATATACAGAGATTTTAATAGTTTTATCAACTTTCATCAATATTTCCTGAAACATTGATGAATCAGAATGTATGTTCATCTAAAATAAAGGATTTTTTCAAAAATATTACAAATCAAGACAATACATTGTTAATTATCTGAATTTTCTATAATATATAAACGTTGTATCGTATTTAATATTGGGGAGGAATAGGGATGAAGAAAAAGCCTTTTAAAGTGCTGTCTACGTTTGCGGCGGCAGCAGTGCTTAGTTGCACATTTGGGTATGGGGGGCAATCTGCTTATGCGGCAACGCCGTCTAATGGAGGAACTTTAAGTCCAATTGATGAAAATTTAATTCAAGAGGAGCGATTAGCAGATGCGCTCAAGAAACGCGGTGTAATTAGTGAATCTACGTCGAAAGAAGACACATTAAAAGCTGTTGAAAAATACGTAGAGAAGAAAAAAGGTGAAAATGCTGGAAAAGAACCAGCAGCGGGGGATAGTGTTACGAGAGAAGCTGCTGACTTTTTGAAAAAAGTTAAAGATGCAAAAGCAGATGAGAAAGAAAAAGCAGATCAACCTGCTAGTGGCCCGGTAGTTGGACAAGAGCCGGTTAAAGGGGGATTAAACGGCAAAGTACCAACTACTTCAGCGAAGCAAAAACAATATAACGGTGATGTTCGTAAAGATAAAGTTCTTGTATTGCTAGTAGAGTTTGCTGACTTTAAGCATAACAATATTGATCAAGTACCAGGTTATATGTATTCAAACGATTTTAATCCAGAACATTATCAAAAAATGTTATTTGGTAATGAGCCATTTACACTCTTTGATGGTTCAAAAGTACCAACATTTAAACAATATTATGAAGAGCAATCTGGTGGTAGTTATACAGTAGATGGCACAGTAACAAAGTGGTTGACAGTCCCTGGTAATGCGGCAGATTATGGCGCAGATGCAGGAGATGGCGGTCATGATAATATGGGACCAAAAGGACCGCGTGATTTTGTAAAAGAGGCATTAAATGCGGCTGTAGAAAGTGGTATTGATTTATCTGAATTTGACGAATACGATCAATATGACAATAATGGTGATGGCAATAAAAATGAACCAGATGGTCTGATTGATCACTTAATGGTCATTCACGCTGGAGTTGGACAAGATGGAGGCGGTGGTAGATTAGGTGATGATGCAATTTGGTCACATCGTTGGCACCTTGGAACACCATATCCAATTGAAGGAACAAAAGCAAAAGTTGATAACTGGGGCGGTAAAATGGCAGCATACGACTACACAATTGAGCCAGAAGACGGAGCAGTTGGTGTATTCGCACATGAATTTGGTCATGATTTAGGTCTTCCAGATGAGTATGATACGAAGTACTCAGGAGCAGGTGAGCCAATTAACTCTTGGTCTGTTATGAGCGGCGGCAGCTGGGCTGGTAAAATTGCAGGAACAACGCCACCGAGTTTCTCTCCACAAAACAAAGATTTCTTTCAAAAGAACATGGGTGGAAACTGGGCAAATATTGTAGAGGTTGACTATAATAAATTAAATCGCGGTATCGGTTATGCGACGTATTTAGATCAAAGTGTAACGAAATCAAATCGCCCTGGTCTGGTTCGCGTTAACTTACCAGATAAAGAGGTAAAAGGTATTCAGCCTGCATTCGGTAAGAAGTACTACTATAGTACAAAAGGTGATAATCTTCATACAACATTAGAAACGCCAGTGTTTGATTTAACAAATGCAACAAATGCGAAGTTTGATTACAAATCAATGTATGAAATTGAAACGGATTATGATTTCCTTGAAGTACATGCAGTGAAAGAAGATGGTACGAAAACGTTAGTGGATCGAATTGGTGAAAAGAATGTGAAAAATGGTCTAGACACAACAGATGGTAAATGGGTAGATAAGTCTTATGACTTAAGCAAATTTAAAGGTCAAAAAGTAAAATTAGTATTCGAATACATTACAGATGGTGGTTTAGCGCCGACCGGTTTTACTTTTGATAATGCTACATTAACTGTAGATGGGAATGTTGTGTTCTCTGATGATGCAGAGGATGAAACGAAATTAAAATTAAATGGTTTCGTTGTAGCAAACGGTTTTGATAAGAAGAAGCATAACTACTATTTAGAGTGGAGAAACTATGCTGGTGCTGATCAAGCGTTAAAATATAGCAGTGGTGTACCGTATAATACAGGTCTTCTAGTATGGTATGCAGACTCTAGCTTTACAGATAATTGGGTGGGTATGCATCCAGGTGAAGGTTTCTTAGGAGTTGTTGACTCTCACCCAGAGGCAATTGTTGGAACGCTAAACGGAAAACCAACTGTTAAAAATAGTACAAGATTCCAAATCGCAGATGCTGCGTTCTCCTTTAACCAAACGCCAGCATGGAAAGTTGTATCTCCAACACGCGGAACATATGATTACAAAGGATTACCAGGTGTAACGAAGTTTGATGATTCTAAAGCATATATGAACGACTTAATCCCAGATGCAGGACGTAAAGTACCGAAGCTTGGATTGAAATTTGAAGTAGTTGGACAAGCAGATGATAACTCTGCAGGTGCAGTTCGTTTATATCGTTAATAATGTAGAAGCTGTTGAAGGGGGAGTCCTTTCAACAGCTTTTTTTTACAGAAACATAAATTTCAAGTTATTAATAAAATAATAGAAATTACTAAGCAAGCGGGCTTATTTCTTTAAACCAGCTGCATAAAAAGGTCCATGAACTGCGATTGTTGATAAAATACGAGCAATTTCCTCAGGTGTTTCTTTTTGGCCACTATTTAACCATTGCTGGATGACACCTATATGAGCGGATGCCATATAAGAAGTTAAGTATTGGCTTGGAACAAGTAAATTTTCCTTATTAATGAGAGCACCATTCGTATCTTCAAATAATGTTTTCCACATAAAGTCTTTCAACTTTGTTTGAAAAGATAAATCTCCTTTTGGGCTAAGTACAGCTTTCATAAAATCACTATTTTCATTTAGAAATTCAAGAATAGAAGTGATAAGTAGAAACGGCATTGTTGGAGAAGGATTTGATCCGAGATCCGCAATCACTTCTGGGAATCTCTTTTTGGCAATGCTAGAAAACTCATACATGATGTCTTCTTGGCATTTCGTCATTAAATCAAATTTATCTTGATAGTGCGCATAGAAAGTACCGCGATTAATGTTTGCTTTCGTTGTAATATCTTTCACTGTAATGGCGTCAAAACCTTTTTCTTCAATTAATTCCACTAATGCATTTCGTATGGCAGTTTTCGTACGAACAACACGTAAATCTAAATTACTATCGCGCAAAGCATGTCCCTCCTTAATTTTAGCCAACACATTTAAAGGATGTGTCTTATAACCGACACATTCACGATTTTTGATTATTGAATAAGGTGTAGCTCAAACATATAATTCAAAATATAAATAAACAACACGTTGTTCATTTATTGTAACGAAAATTAAAGGAGGAGAAAAGAAAATGTTTAAAAATAAACTTTTATGGTGGTCACCAGTTATTGCACTACTTGTTGTTTTTATTTTTTCATTAACATTATTTCCAACCGTTCAACCTCAGCCTAAAAACTTACCAATTGCCATTGTAAATGAGGACCAAGGAGTCGAAATTCCGAATCAAGCGAAAATGAATATGGGGCAAACAATCGTTGATAACATGAAAAAAACAGCGAAATCAGAGGAAGAACCCGCAGTGAAGTGGGTAGAAGTAAAAAATAAAGAAGCTGTTCAAAAGGGATTAAACAATAAAGAGTATTACGCGGCATTAGTCATCCCGAAAGAATTTAGCGCAAAACAAGCATCATTACGAACACCACAGCCATCTTCGCCTGAGGTAGAAATATTCATCAATCAAGGAATGAATACAGCAGCATCCACTATGGCAGGGCAGATGTTACAGGCAATCGTTGATAATATGAATAACACTGTTCGTACGCAGCTACTAGACGGATTGAAAGCAAAAGGAGCTACTTTAACAGCAGACCAAGTTTCAAATGTAGCAACACCTATTACGAAGAAAGTGACAAATGTAAATGAGGTCGGAAAAAATAGTGCGAACGGTAACTCGCCAATTTCATTATTCCAACCGCTATGGATTGCAAGTTTAGCGAGCGCAGCAATCATCTTTATTGCAATTCGTAAAATACCAGTCGGCTCACGAAAAGAAAACTTTATATTGAAAGTAAAACAAATCGTAACAGGAGCAATTGCGGCCCTTGTAATTGGATTTGGTCTTACATGGATTGCAGAGGGAATGGTAGGATTAAATATTTCGAATGTAATGGATACGGCGTTGTTCTTATCCATTACAGCGTTTAGCTTCTTCTTAATGATTTCGGCAGTACTATCATTAGTTGGGCTAAAAGGAATTGGTGTATTTGCTTTATTACTATTCTTCGGAGCGCCATTATTATCATTAGCGCCTGAGATGTTGTCTCCGTTTTATCAAGACTGGGTTTACTCATGGTTACCAATGAAGTTTATGATAGAAGGACTTAGAGAAATCTTCTTCTTCGGAAAAGGGTTAAGCTGGAATACACCTGTTACTGTGCTCGTTTGGATTGGGATAGTAAGTATGGTTATTATACTAGCAACGGCATTGAAGCGTAGTGTAGTAAAGGGACATAAAACAGAATTACATGCTTAAAAATAAAAGCCGTTTCACTAGTAGTGAAACGGTTTTTGTGATGAAATTTATATGGATTTTTGCTTAAGTGAATGGCCTTTTGTTCTTTCCATAGTATCGAGATTTCTAAAGATCGCGTACGTTCCAAATAATCTCACCGCGCTCGTCGTCCCACGTACTGTGATGCCGCGTAAAACCGATCTTTTCTAGCACACGGAGGGAAGCAACATTCCAAGCGCCTACAGTCGACCAAAGTTTGTGGCGCCCAGTAGCAATCGTAGCGTCTAGCACAGCGGATGCTGCCTCAGTCGCGTAGCCTTTACCGTGAGCACTGCGGAACAACTCGTATGCAATCTCCGGCTCTTCAAGTGTAGAACGACCAATAATTAAGCCGCAGTATCCGATGAAATCACCTTCGTTGCGCCTTCGAATAGTGAGAAGGGAAATGCCATTTTCGTCTGCCTTCTTGCGCATCTCAATGAGCCAGTTACGAACGGAATCAACGGTTGGAATGTCCACACCACGTTCGCCAATTAATTTGCTCAGCCAAACGGAATCGGATTCCTCCCACATACTAAGCTCAAGTCTTTCGGTTTTCAGCTGGAACGCCATAGGTTTAAATAAAGATGGCATAGTGGAACCTCCTAGTTATATGACTGTATTCATAATAGCTTCGCATCTCAACACCACATCTGGTTGGAAACCTGATTCATTCGCGAATTTATAGTAACAGTGTACAAAAAAATAGTGATATTTTATCCGCTACTTGCCGTGCATTAAAATCCCCACTGATTATAGTTTCACTTTATGAATAAGCAATTCCTTTGCAAAATAGACCATTGCAGCAATCTTTATTTTAGATTTACAGTTGTCCCGTTATATACACATGCTCCGACTATTTCAAAATGCATAAAATGTTAAGCGGAATTATGGAGGGGATACGATGTATAATTTGAATGATTATGATTGGTATAGGCAGAATGATAAGTTGATTAATGATATTGAAAAAGCTATAAACGGAGAGTATAGCGCTATAAACTGCTATGCGAAATTAGCCAACATGGCTCCAAATGTGGTGGAACGAAATCAAATTCTTGAAATCCGTAACGATGAAATAAAGCATTTTCATCACTTTGTACAAATGTATACGAATTTAACTGGCAGGCAGCCGAAACCACAGATTACGGAAGTCTGCCCGAATACGTACTTACAAGGATTAGAGTTCGCTATACAAGATGAGCAGAAGACAGTAGATTTTTATTTGGAAATTGCAGATGAAACGTCGAATGCATCTATGAAAGACTTGTTGCGAAGAATAGCTGCAGATGAACAAAATCATGCGGTATGGTTTTTATATTATTTTGTGAAGTCGAAGTGAATGTTGAAAATGAATAGCTGATGTGGTGAACATATTAAAATGTAGTGTAATAATTGATTGCAATACTAAAGTATGAATAGAAGGAAACCGTTTCACAGTAGTGAAACGGTTTTTTTAAGATGAAATATAAGTTACATAGGATCGACAAAATATAGTGGTTGAATTTGGTATATAATGTATGAAGCGAAAATGAAAATAAATACGCCAGGAGCTAACAAATGAAAAGAGGAATCTTTGTAGAAATTCCAAATGAATATAGTAATTTACTTTGGAAAGTATTAAAGCCAATTCATATTTCTTCATTTGATTGGTGGGTGGGGAGTGAGGAGTCATACTTGGTAGCACGTGGTGGATTGGATGAAGCGTTATTTCCAGAAGAACCAAGTGTAATGGAAGGATCGGATTTGAACAGGTTATTTAAAGACAACATATATTATCTTATTTTTGCAGATTTGAAGGCATATCCAAAAGGAGAAGAAGCAATCGATATTGAAACATATGAAGAGTTTAAGGAAAGTAAGTGTGAGGTAGTCGTATTAGTAGTTGATGCTCAGTACATACAAATTTATGCGAAAGAACAAAAAGCGATTGAATTGATGTATGAAAATGCACATGATTTAGGGTTTTACGTGGAATACGTTACAGATGAAAATGATGGTAGAACGCGTTTATCAGTATAGTAGCGATAGGAAAGGAGAACGGCAATATGGAGAGCAATACAGGTAAAGAACGTATCATTCGAACTGCTATGGAAGAGGAAAGCGATAGCATTATTACTCTATTAAAAGAGGTAGCGCAGTGGCTACAACATAAAGAAGTAGATCAGTGGCAGTACCTTTTAGGAGGAGAAGCTACAGCTGAAATACTAGAAGCTATAAGAGAAAAATATACGTATGTTGTTATGAAAGAAGATGAAATTGTTGGTACGGTTACAGTTTCTCCTAAACAAAATGAATGGGATGAATATATTTTTGGTAAAGAGGAAGTTTCTAATTCGTTGTACATTCATAGATTTGCCGTGAAGCGGAAGTATACGGGAAATGGAATAGGAGAATGGATGTTACGATGGATAGAAGAGAATGTGCAACATGATAAAGAGTATTTGAAGTTAGATTGTGTAGGGCATAATCAGATATTGAATGATTTTTATAAGAGAAGTGGTTTTGATTATGTTGGAAGTACGGATGGGCTTAGCAAGTTTCAAAAGAGAAGGGGAATGTGAATGCATTCAATTAACGTAAGTTTAGTTGAAAAGTTAATACAGGAACAGTTTCCTGAATGGGCACACTTAGAAGTGAAACCTGTAAAGCTTAGTGGGCATGATAATAGAACGTTTCATCTAGGCGATCAGATGAGTGTAAGATTACCAAGTGATGTAGCATATGCACCGCAAGTAGAGAAGGAAAACAAATGGCTTCCTCTATTAAGCAAGGAACTTTCATTACCAATTTCTTCTCCAATTGCGAAAGGGAATCCGTCTGAAGAATATCCGTGGCCTTGGTCTATTAATAAGTGGATAGAAGGAGAGACAGTTACGAAAGAAAATGTACGTGACTTAAATGAGTTTGCGGCGGATTTAGGATCATTTCTAGTAGCATTGCAATCTATTGATGCGAGTAACGGACCGATAGCTGGAGTACATAATTTTTACCGAGGTGGGCTTATATCTGTATATGATAAAGAGACGAGAGATGCTATCGAAAATAATAAGGACGTTTTTGATGAAACAGTATTAAAGCACCTGTGGGATTTAGCACTTCAGTCAACTTGGAAGCGTAAGCCAGTTTGGGTTCATGGGGATGTTGCACCAGGGAACTTACTCATTAAAGATGGAAAGCTTAGTGCCGTAATTGATTTTGGCATATTAGGAGTAGGAGACCCTGCGTGCGATGCCGCGATGGCTTGGACATTCTTTGATCAGAATAGTAGAAACATATTTAAAGAAATATTACGTATGGACGAAGAAACGTGGAATAGAGCGAGAGGATGGGCGCTTTGGAAGGCGTTAATTACATATGATGCCAATAAGATTAGTAATAAGATAGTGGCAGAAGAATCGTATCGTGTAATTCAAGTAATTGTGGATGATTATAAGAGGTAGTAGAAAAGCCTATTTTAAAATAGGCTTTTTCATATGATTAAATATTAGAAATAGAAAGAAGGAATACAACATTATTATACAGAATATTTAGATAATAGGAGGTGTCGAATTTTGAGTGAAATTGAATTAAAAAGTAATGTAATTAAGACAGGGCGAGAGAAGGTGGTTATTCTTCGGTTTATACTCGCTAGTTTAGTAGGGGTGTTTATGTTTTTCGTGCCGGTTACGATAAACGGTTCATCGTCTATTATGATTGATCATATCGTGTCATGGATTAGAGCTTCGGTTCCTGGCGTAGTACCTTATTACGCACTGCTTGTAATGGTAATGGGTGCAATTTATCCATTCTATACGAAGAAATGGAAGGCATCTATCGTAGACATTTGCTTTTCTATTTTAAAAGTAGTTGGTGTTGTTTTCGGTATACTATATTGTTTGAAAGTTGGACCAGCTTGGTTCTTTGCGCCAGATGTTGGACCATTTTTATATGAAAAGCTAGTTATATCGGTGAGTTTACTCGTTCCGATTGGTTCGGCGTTTTTAGCGTTATTAGTCGGATATGGGTTACTTGAATTTATCGGTACATTTTGCCGTCCGATTATGAGACCGTTATGGAAAACACCTGGACGATCAGCAATTGATGCGGTTGCGTCCTTTGTGGGGAGTTATTCATTGGCTTTATTAATTACAAATCGCGTGTATAAAGAGGGTAAATATACGACAAAAGAAGCAGCCATTATCGCTACAGGTTTTTCTACAGTATCCGCTACATTTATGATTATCATCGCAAAAACATTAGACATTATGCATTTATGGAATGTTTATTTTTGGACTACTCTCGTTGTAACATTCATCGTGACCGCTATCACCGTAAGAATCCCGCCACTTAGTAGAAAACCAGATACATACATAACGGAAGAAGGGTTTCCAGAGCCTGTTTATAAGGAGAAAATGTTAGAACGTGCTTGGGAAGATGCGTTAGAAGTATCAAAAACTGCACCGAGCGTTATGAAAAATATCGCAGTGAACTTAAAAGACGGTTTCATCATGACGATGGGAATTTTACCATCGATTATGTCAGTAGGGTTACTCGGTATCGTATTGGCGAAGTTCACGCCAATATTTGATTGGATTAGTTACATTTTTTATCCTTTTACATGGCTATTACAATTACCAGAAGCAGACTTAGCTGCTAAAGCGGCATCCGTTGGTATTGCAGAAATGTTTTTACCATCATTATTAGTTGTAAGTGCACCGCTTGTGACAAAGTTTGTTATTGCGGTTGTTTCGGTCTCATCTATATTGTTTTTCTCCGCTTCAATTCCATGTATTTTATCGACAGATATTCCGTTAAAAGTATCTGAACTTATTATTCTCTATGTACAAAGAACGATATTAACGTTGCTTATTATTACACCGATTGCTTATTTGTTGCTGTAAAAAGGAAGAGTATTATCAAAGTCATTTTAAATTTATAAAGATAGAGTAATGAAAAGGGGAAAGGTATAAAAAAGAATCCTTCTGTAAAAGGAAGGATTCTTTTGTTTAGTATTTTTATCAAGTAAATACCTTAAAATGAAAATGTACACCTTCTTGATGTTTTATTTGTTTTTCGAATACGACGTAATACTTCTTAAGAAAATTCCTAACCCTGCAAAAAAGAATCCTAAGCATAATAAGCTGCCTGGCGTTCCCCAAGTAATTTGATCTAGCATTTTTATACCCTCCCATTTACCCCATATTAATTAACCGTAAAACTTTCACCGATTAAAGTTTCACTTTATTATTATATAGTATTTTTTGGTTATCATCCAGATTTATCCATGTCGTCAAGCTGAAAAATTGATCCATAAATGAAAAACAATAATCTATTTGTAGAAAGAATAGCGTTTTTGCTGTGCAAATCTTTAAAGAACACACATTAGACCTTTAGAAAAAGAAAAATTTTACATGAAATGAAATCAATATAAATTTAGCTTGATACAATGTGATGCAAACGGTATTTGTTAGAGATTTTTGGTTGATTATTATGTGAGAACTTATTAAAAATTGAATGTAAGTGCATTTAAAAGTGGGTTTTAACATTTTATTATTGATATAATAAAATGTTATTTTGTATGATATAGTAAGAAAAAGGGGGCCTGCAAATGGAAATCATTCACGAAAGAGCAAGGTTACGGTTAATGGATGGTGATGATGTCGAAACTTTGTTTTCGATTGTAGAAGGAAATAAGGGGATTTGGGCGTATTTAATCTCTAAAATGGATAGTGTTCAAGATATGCAGCAATATGTTCAAAAAGCGATAAAAGGTTACGGAAGGGGTACACAAATTCCTTTTAGTGTAGTCGATCAACAGACGAATATGATTGTAGGTAGTACACGATTATATAATATTTCAGTAGAAGACAAGACAGTTGAGTTAGGGCAGACGTGGTATCATCCAAGTGTACAGCGTACGAGTATAAATACAGAGTGTAAATATATGCTTCTAGAGTATGCTTTTGAAAAACTGCATATGTTGAGGGTGCAAATTAAGACAGATGTGCGAAATGAAAAAGCACAACGAGCAATTGAAAGGTTAGGCGCAGTAAAAGAAGGTGTGCTTAGAAATGAAAGAAAGTTGCCGAATGGTCATGTGAGAGATGCGGTTGTGTATAGTATTATCGCGAGTGAATGGCCAAGTATAAAAGAAAAATTGTTAGAAAAATTAGAGTTGTATAAAGAAAAGTTATAATTCGTGTTTTGAAAGGTATATGGTTCGAAATACATGAAAAATATACCTTTTTTCTTACAAAACGCTACTTTATTTTAATTACTTTTGTTTCATCGTTCCCTTCTGATAAAAAATTCGTTACAATGTAGTTGTATGGTAATAAACTTATAAATTGAAAAATGTAATGAAAACCGCAAATGAAAAATGAATTGATAATCCTCAATTTTAAATGAAAACCCTTTTATACATATATAATAAGTAAAATTCCTTCTTTTAAACAAACTCAAACAAAACGATTTGATATAAATGTTTTTTTATAGAAGTATGGATGATGTACGGAGGCAATTACAAATGAAAGAAAATAAGAAAAGTAAAAAAAGACGAATCTTTCAAGTATTTCTACTAATGATTTGTTCTATTATTTTATATGTGAGCTATGCAGCTTATGATATTTGGAGCTATCGTTTTAAAACAGATGCTGGTGTGAAAACAGATGCGGGTATCGTACTAGGAGCAGCTTCATGGAACGGAAAACCGTCTCCTGTATTTAAAGAAAGAATTAATCATGCGATTTCTTTATATAAAAACGGAAATATTAAAAAGATTATTTTCACAGGTGGTACAAAGTTTGAGGCAGAACTCGAGGAAGCACGTACTGCGAGAGTGTATGCATTGAAACAAGGTGTAAAAGAAGAGGATATTTTAATAGAAACAAAATCCCTTTTTACTGAAGAAAATTTAAAGAATGCGAAGGAAGTTGGAATAGAGAACGGAATCCGCACATACACGATTGTAAGTGATCCACTTCATATGAAACGTGCAATGAGAATCGCGAAACATATTAACATTGAAGCGTATGCGTCACCAACGCCAACATCAGCATATAAAACGTTAGATACAGAAATTCCATTCTTCTTTAAAGAATTGTTCTCGTATATTGGATATGTAACCTCTTTACCATTAAAGGCATTGAAGGGAGATTAATATAAGAAAAGGTCCTATTCTTCTATAGGGATTTTTCTTATTATCCAAAAACATTGTATTTTTATCGGAATAGTGAAACAATAGAGAGGTAGCTTCATATAATCATAATGACAAAATGAACGGTTGATGAATCGAGCATAAAGGAGATTATAGTATGGCACTCTCATTTGTTGAAACAGAAAAACAATCTTTAATTATTGAACAAATAAATAAATTGATTCCGAATTTCATGGAAAGGGAGCATCAACTAAGTGAATTAGGATCATTTCCGTATGAAAACATAAATGATTTGAAAGATATTGGATATACGAAATTAACGTTACCGAAGGAATTTGGTGGAAGTGCGATTTCTTTATATGACTTCGTTTTATTTCAAGAGAAAATTGCAGAAGGTTGTGGAGCTACTGCGCTATCAATTGGATGGCATATCGGTATCGTGAAAGAACTAGCTGAAAATCGCTCTTGGAATAACGAGATGTTCAAATGGTTTTGCGAAGAAGTACGTAACGGTGCACTCTTTAACCGCGCAGCGACAGAACCGAGAACAGGAAGTCCGACGCGTGGCGGCAAACCAGAAACAGAAGCGATTCAAAAAGGTGATAAGTGGATTATAAATGGAAGAAAAACTTTCACAACGATGGCACCAGTACTTGATTATTTTATTATTTCAGCAAGTATAGAGGGCCGAGAAGAAGTTGGTGAGTTTGTCATTCCAAGAAATACGCAAGGCGTGTCAATTGAAGAAACGTGGGATAGCGTTGCGATGCGAGGAACTGCTAGCCACGACCTCGTCTTACAAAATGTAGAAATAGAAAACCGCTTTTTTACGGATGTAAAAGGTGGAAAAGTAAAGCAAAAGGGTATAGGCTGGTTGCTACACATACCAGCATGTTATTTAGGAATCGCACAATCAGCAAGAAATTATGCAGTTCAGTTTGCGGAATCATACAAGCCAAATAGTTTAAACCATTCAATTAGTTTATTGCCGAATGTTAGAAGATTAGTCGGAGAATTAGAACTTGAGCTTATGCAAGCTCGCGTCTTTTTATATCAAATTGCGAAAAAATACGATGAAGCAGAAGATAAGCTTTCACTACAAGCAGAGCTAGCAGCAGTGAAATATGCAGTAACGAATGCAGCAATATCCATTGTAGATAAAGCAATGCGCATCGTAGGAGCAAAAAGTTTATCAGAAAAAAATCCACTTCATCGTTACTATTTAAACGTCAGAGCGGGATTACACAATCCACCGATGGATGATGCAACACTTTCTATGTTGGCGGATGCGGCGTTTCGGTCGTGATGAATAAATAAAAAAGGCCGTTCCAAAGGGGAACAGCCTTTTTATTATTTTAATTCTAAAAATCTTTCTTTTCACTCTTCTTTTTATAGTTTTAAAGGAGAAAGCTAGGTTTCTTATTTTTACTAATGTTATAATAAGAAAAAAGCACGAAAAGAGGTTATCTCATGCTAGAGGTTATTGCAACATGTTTAGAAGATGTGAAACGAATTGAACGAGCTGGCGGGAAGCGAGTTGAATTAATTTCATCTTATACAGAAGGTGGTTTAACACCGAGTTATGCATTTATTAAAAAAGCGATAGAAGCGGTACATATACCAATTCACGTTATGATTCGTCCGCATGCGAAGTCGTTTACATATACGGAAGAAGAAATTGAAATGATGAAGGAAGATATTATCGTTGCACAGAAGTTAGGTGCAGCTGGTGTTGTATTAGGCGTATTAAATGAACAAAATGAAGTGGATGAAGAGAAACTAGCAGATTTATTATCTGTTGTTGATGGAATAAATGTAACGTATCACCGTGCGATAGATGATACCGAAAATCCAGTGAAAGCGATGAAAACGTTAAAGAAATTTCATAAAGTGACGCACGTTTTAACTTCAGGTGGGCAAGGAAATATAGTAGAGAATATTCCGGTTCTTACAGATATGCAAAAGGTAAGCGATGGTCAAATTCAACTTGTAGCTGGAGCTGGCGTGACCAAAGAAAATATAAAGCGGTTGCTTGATGAAACTGGAATTTCGCAAGCTCATGTCGGTACAGCGGTAAGAGAAGGGAAATCATGTTTTGCTGAAATTGAGCCTAATTTAGTACAAGAATTAGTTGAAATAATAAAATAAGTGGTTAAGAAAGAGGAGAAACGATGAAGGAAAATACGAAGAAAGAATTATTTTCATGGGCGAAAACGATAGGATTTACCCTTGTATTAATCGCAATTATTCGCGGTGTTTTATTTACACCGTCATTAGTACAAGGAGAATCGATGATGCCCACTTTAGAAAATAACGAACGAGTTCTCGTGAATAAGATTGGTTATAGTATAAGTGGATTAGAACGCTTTGATATTATCGTCTTCCACGGAAAAGAAGGATACGATTTAGTAAAACGAGTAATTGGTTTACCAGGCGATACAGTTGAGTATAAAAATGATGTTTTATATGTAAACGGAAAAGCGATGGAAGAACCATATTTAAAAGAGTTTAAAGAAAAAGCAGCAGGCCGTGTATTAACTCCAGACTTTACGTTAGAACAAATCACAGGAAAAACGAAAGTGCCAGCAGGCCAAGTGTTTGTTTTAGGGGATAATCGTGAAGTTTCTAAAGACGGTCGTATGTTCGGTTTTATTTCAGAAGATGAAATTGTCGGAAAAGGACAAGCTGTTTTCTGGCCGTTGAAACAAGTGAGAGCGTTATAGAGCAAGTATGGGAGAAATATTCTTCCTCTGGATTTGAAATAAAGTCGTATTGTTTATAAAAAAGTTACACCGTTTTATTCTTTTGGATTAAAGAAATCCAAGTGCGTTTGAATCAAATTTTTTGTGAAACTAAATGTTCATTTAAGAAGGACAGAGGCCATTTTGATTATTATTTTTCAAAATGGCCTCTGTTTATTTGAAAATAGTATTACGAGGAGGGAATAAAATGGTAGCGAAAGAAGAAGAAGATATTTTAAACAGAAAAGGAGCCAAGAAAGTAAACGAAATTCCTAAAGAGGTCTTACAATTACTACAGCAAGGAAAATTAGAAAGTGTTAATCTAACAGAGTGGCTAGCTATAAACCATATTGAACTACTTAAAAATGTCTTACCTTCAATAGGACTCAAGAATAGTTTGGAATGTATAGTAGCTGAATTGGAAAAACAGAACGTTGAAACTGGAATGAAAGTCATACGAGTAACAGGAACTTTACTAGATAAAGTTATACTCAAAGAGAGTGAAAGAAAAAAGGAAGAAGTACTGTTGAAATTATCCAATCATATTTCAGATAGTGTACGATGTTGGGCAGCGTTTATGAATAAAAAATCAAATCACACATTAAAAGATAAATTAACGTACATTCGACCTTTTGCAGCGGATCATCATTTTGGTGTTCGAGAAATTGCTTGGATGTCTATTAGAGAAGACCTTTCACAAAATATAGAAAAAAGTGTGGAGTTGCTAGTAGAATGGGCAAAAAGTGAAGAGGAGAATATTCGCAGGTTCGCTGTAGAATCTATTCGTCCTCGGGGAGTATGGAGTAAACATATTGAAATATTAAAACAAGAACCTGAAAAAGCACTTCCTATTCTTAATTTACTTAAATCAGATCCATCAAAATATGTCCAAGATTCAGTTGGAAACTGGTTAAATGATGCAAGTAAAACCAAACCGGATTGGGTAATTAACCTATGTGAAGAATGGGCAAAGGATACTGACATAAAATCAACTAGTAGAATTATTAAAAAAGCTAAAAGAACAATCTTGAAAAACAATTAATGTTCAGCTAATAGGCTTGTTAGTTGAACGAGGGAAACGAATAATCAATCCTGTTTTAAAAAAGAATAATTTGAATAACTATGAGAAGAGCATGTTTTGATCAATTTTTGTTCAAAACATGCTCTTTATATTTTCTTTTATTCCATTGTTATTAATGGAAGTTGATCAAACCTACACTTCCATACTTTTTTATTGGAAATTCTAAACTAATGGTTTTGTAGCAATGTGAACTTTGGAAAGTGAACCGTCTCTATTTCTAAAAATAATTTTATATTCACCGTCAGGGAGCCAATCAGTCCAGTAAATATTGAATTTGCTTATCGCTTGTTCCCCAGGTTTTAAAGTCCCGTCAATCATCCAAGAACCTTTAGCGTTGTATAAAGTGTAACTAAAAGGAGAATCACCTATATTTTGTACAAGAACGCTTAAGTTATCTCCTCCAAAATATTTGGAACTATAAGTGCTTGATCCGAAAAAGGCAACGTCGTTGTTATTGATGAGACGTTGTTCAATTTGAGAGTTTAAATGAGTATCTTCATTTGTCGCAAATGTCACATTATAACTTATACAAAGAGATATCATAATTGCAGGAATCACTAGCAGTTTTTTCAAAAGAAACACTCCTCACATGTTGTTGTACATATACCATAATAAAACAAATGGGTTGAAAGGATAATAGTTAGATATGAAAATTTATAAATATATGTAATTCTTTACGCGCATTTTAAATTACTGACAAAACCTCCTAGGTTATCCACTTGAAAAAAATATTGAAAGAATTGAAAGAATATTTTATAATTTTAAATTATATGTTTGTTTCGAAAAACGGAATTTAAGTTCCGAAAAACGGAACTTAAAGGAGATAGGATGAGTATAAATAAAACGGCAGTTAAGACAATGGATATTTTGGAGTTATTTTATGAGCATGAAGAGCTAAGTTTAACAGAGATGGTTCAGCTTACGAGTATGCCGAAAACATCTGTTTATCGTTTAATTGGCTCGTTAGAAGAAATGGAGTTTCTACAAAAAAACGAAAAGGGGAAATATCGTCTAGGAGTCGTTTTTTTGCGGTTCGGTCAACTTGTTTCACAAAGGCTATCAGTCAGAAATATTGCGATTCCATATATGAAAGAACTTAGAGATAGCTTAGGGCAAGCGGTCAACTTAATCATTCAAGATGGTAATGACGCAATTTATGTTGAAAAGATGGAAGGGGTTCAGCCAGTACGTGTGTATACGGCGGTTGGAAGACGAGCTCCGCTTTATGCTGGTGCTTGCCCGAGAATTTTACTATCGTATTTTTCTGAGGAAGAGAAAAGAAAGTACGTAGAGGAAACAGATTTAACACAGTTTGCAGATGGAACGATTGTGAATAAAGAGCAGTTGCTAGAAGTATTACATATGGCGAAAGTGGAAGGGTATACAATTAGTTATTCTGAACTAGAAAATCATACAGCGGCTATAGCAGCACCAATTTTCGCAAGTGATGGAACGGTTGTAGCGGGTATTAGTATTTCCGGTGTAGCAATTGAGTATAGTGACAGTAGTATTCCTTATTTTATTGCGAAAGTGAAAGAAACCGCATACCGCATTTCAAAAGAACTCGGCTTTTGGGCATAGAAAGAGGGAATGGGATGAGATTTTCTGCGTTAGGGGATCAAGCAATTATTGTTACATTTGGTGAAGAAATTAGGATGGATATATACGAGAAAGTGCAACGATTATTTCAAGCACTGCAGCAACATCCGTTCGCAGGAATGGTTGAATGCGTTCCATCTTTTACTTCATTAGCTGTTTATTACAATGTATACGAAGTATGGAAGCGAAATGAGAGAAGTGAAAGGCCATATGATTACGTTTGTCAGTATATAAAAGAACTGAATGCTTCTTATAAAGAAGAGATGAAACGAGATGCGAAACATATTTCGATACCAGTTTGCTACGGCGGAGAATTTGGACCTGATTTAGAAGAGGTCGCTCATTATCAAGGCTTGCAAGTAGAGGATGTTATTCGAATACATAGTGAAACAACATATTTTGTGTATATGTTAGGCTTTACACCAGGATTCCCATATTTAGGGGGACTACCGAAAGAACTAGAAACACCTAGAAAAGAAACACCGCGGTTACAAATCGCACCGGGTTCGGTAGGGATTGGCGGAAATCAAACGGGTATTTATCCGCTTGAAACACCGGGCGGATGGAATATTATCGGCCGAACACCTATTTCTTTATTTAATCCGAAAGAAGAAACACCAACATATATTCAAAGTGGTATGTATTTACGATTTATACCGATAACAAAGGAAAAGTACGTATCGCTTGAGGGGGCTAAAGAATGGATGTAGAGGTTTTGCATGCAGGGATGTTTACAACAGTCCAAGATTTAGGGAGATCTCATTATCAACAATACGGTGTACCTGTTGGTGGGGCTATGGATCAAAATGCGCTTAGAATGATTAATATGTTAGTCGGTAATGAAGAGAATGAAGCAGGACTCGAAATGACGATCATGGGGCCTAAATTGTTAATAAAGAAAACGACGTTGCTTGCGATTGGCGGTGCGGATATGGAACCGTTATTGAATGGGGAACGAATCCCGTTATGGCGTCCTATTTTAGCTGAAGAAGGTAGCATGCTTTGTTTCGGAAAAGCGAAAAGTGGTTGTAGGACATATGTAACTTTTGCAGGCGGTATTCATATTGATCGTACGATGGGAAGCAAAAGTACTTACATACGTGCTGCGATTGGCGGCATAGGAGGAAGAATGCTGAAAAAAGGAGATCATTTTCAAATTGGTGCAGGGGCAGACATTGCGAGTCGCTTCATTCAACGTTTACACGATGAAGAGAGAGTCAAAATGAAATGGGCTATTTGTAACGACGCTTTACCAAAATATAAGAAGCATCCCATTCTTCGCGTCATAACAAATTTTGAATATGATCAGTTTACAGAAAGCAGTAAAGATTCATTTTTTACGAAAGAGTATAAAGTGTCCAATTATGCTGATCGTATGGGATATCGGCTTGACGGAGAAGTGTTAAATAGAGCCGTTGAAAAAGAGATTTTATCGAGCCCAGTTACATTCGGAACCATTCAAGTTCCAAACGGCGGACAGCCTATTATATTAATGGCAGATAGACAAACGACAGGTGGCTATCCGAGAATTGGAAATGTTATTTCAGTAGATTTACCTCTTCTTGCGCAGCTAAAACCAGGTGACTATGTAACGTTTGAAAAAGTTACGATACAAGAAGCGGAACAATTATATATAGAGCAGGAAAAAAATATGAATCTACTAAAGAAATTCATTGCTTTACGGGGTTGAAATTAGGAGGGAAACATCATGAAGACAATTGATTTAAACTGTGATTTAGGAGAAAGTTTTGGCGCTTATAAAATGGGGAATGATGATGAAATTCTTCCGTTCGTTTCCTCTATTAATGTTGCTTGTGGTTTTCATGCGGGTGATCCATCTGTTATGCGGAAAACGGTTGAAAAGGCACTTCAGCATAATGTAGCAATCGGGGCACATCCTGGATTTCCTGATTTAATTGGATTTGGGAGAAGAAATATGAATGTTTCAGCAAGTGAAGTATACGATTATGTTTTATATCAAATCGGTGCGTTAGACGGATTTGTGAAAGCAGCTGGCGGGAAAATGCAACACGTAAAACCGCACGGCGCGTTATATAATATGGCGGCAACAAATTCAGAAATTGCGGACGCAATTGCGAAGGCAATTTCTCATATAAACCGAGATCTATCACTTTACGGGTTAGCAAATAGCGAGGCGTTTATACAGGCTGCGGAAAAATACGATGTAACTCTCGTACAAGAAGCCTTTGCTGATCGTACATATACGCAAGATGGAACGTTAACGAGTCGTACAGAAGAAAACGCGCTCATAAAAAATGAGGACGAAGCGATAAAACAAGTACTTCAAATGGTGAAAGAAGGCTATGTAAAAGCAGTGAATGGAGAGAAAGTAGCAGTTCAGGCACAAACAATATGTTTACATGGTGATGGAGAAAAAGCCGTCCAATTTGCGGAAAAAATATACAGAACATTCGAACTTAATGGTATTACTATTTGTGCACCGAAATGAAAAATGAGGGGAAGTGCTAGAAATGATTAAATTAATCGGGATATTACTCGTTGCAGTTGGTTTTTTATTTAGATTAAACACATTGTTAGTAGTTATGGTTGCAGGTATTGTTACTGGTATGGTTTCAGGATTAAGCTTTTATGATGTCATCAGCATGTTCGGTAAATTTTTCATAGAAAATAGATATATGTCTATGCCTATTATATTAACTTTACCAGTAATCGGAATTTTAGAGCGTTACGGTTTAAAAGAAAGAGCAGAAGCACTTATAACAAAATCAAAAGGCGCAACAACTGGAAGAGTATTAATGTCATATTTTACGATAAGAGAATCATCAGCAGCACTAGGGCTTAATATTGGTGGTCATGCGCAAACAGTAAGACCACTCGTTGCACCAATGGCAGAAGGAGCTGCGCAAGGTAAATACGGTAAACTCCCTGAAAAATTAAGAGAGAAGATTAAAGCGAATGCAGCTGCTGCAGAAAATACAGCTTGGTTTTTCGGAGAGGATATTTTCATCGCAACTGGTGCGATTTTATTAATGAAAGGATTCTTCGATTCAGTAGGTATGCACGTCGGAGTATGGGATATGGCACTTTGGGGAATTCCAACAGCAATATCTGCACTTATTGTGAGCTGGATTAGGTTTAGAAGGTTTGATAAATATATAGAGAAAACAATGAAGGCAGAAGAAAAAGAAGAGAAGGAGGCAATATAAAATGAACATCATAACTATGGATACAATTTATTACGTATTAGGAATAATCGTTGCTTTTATCGCTGTGCGTATCGCATTTGATCGTGAACACCCAAATCGATTCGGTTCTAGCTTATTTTGGGCATTGTTTGCCGTTACATTTTTATTTGGAAATGTAATCCCCTCGTTTTACGTTGGCTGTATCGTACTCGCTATGGTCGTGTTAGCTTCACTCAATAAAGTAACAAAATCTGAGGAGAAGGAAGTACCAGTACAAGAACGTGTAAAACATGCTGAGAAATTAAAAAATAAAATTTTTATGCCTGCACTTTTAATTCCGATTTTTACAATTATCGGTACACTGACGTTAGGAAAAATCAAGTGGGGAAATGTCTCTCTCGTTGATCCAGATAAAGTAACGTTAGTTGCATTAGCGTTAGGAGCACTACTCGCATTCGTTGCGGCGATGCGTATTACAAAAGCAAAAATAACAACGCCTGTACAGGAAGGAAGTAGACTATTACAGGCTGTCGGCTGGGCAGTTATTTTACCACAAATGTTAGCAGCGCTTGGTGGCATTTTTGCAAAATCTGGCGTCGGACAAGTCGTTTCTGATTTAGTTGGACAAGTGTTACCGACAGAGTATCCGTTCGTTGCTGTTATGGCGTACTGTTTAGGAATGATGCTATTCACAGTTGTAATGGGTAATGCATTCGCAGCGTTTGCCGTTATTACTGGAGGAATTGGTTTACCTTTAATTGTTCAAATGCACGGCGGGAACCCAGCAATTATGGCAGCACTCGGTATGTTTGCTGGATATTGCGGAACGCTTATTACGCCAATGGCGGCAAACTTTAATATCGTACCGGCAATGCTTTTAGAACTGAAAGATAAGAATGCTGTTATTAAGGCGCAAGTACCAATTGCTCTTTCTATTTTCATTATCAATATGTTTATCATGTACGGCCTTGTATACCGTTTCTAATTAGGAGGATGAAACTATGAAAACAGTATTACTAACAGGATTCGATCCGTTTGGCGGAGAAAGTATCAACCCAGCTTGGGAAGTAGCAAAAAGTTTACATGAAAAAACAATCGGAGAATACAAGATTATTAGTAAACAAGTCCCAACTGTCTTTCATAAATCAATAAGCGTATTAAAAGACTATATAGAAGAACTAAAGCCTGAAATGATTATATGTATCGGACAAGCTGGGGGGAGACCAGATGTTACGGTAGAGCGTGTCGCAATTAATATTGATGATGCAAGAATTGCTGATAATGAAGGGAATCAGCCGGTGGATGTACCGGTTGTAGAAGGAGGGCCGGCTGCATATTGGTCGACGTTACCGATGAAAGCAATTGTAAAAAAACTTCGTGGGGAAGGTATACCAGCTTCCGTTTCACAAACAGCAGGTACATTCGTTTGTAATCACATATTTTATAGCCTCATGCATGAACTAGAACAACATGATCAGAAAATAAAAGGCGGATTTATTCATATTCCGTTTTTACCAGAACAAGCGAGTAACTATCCAGGTCAACCGAGTATGTCACTTTCTACTATTAGTAAGGGGATAGAGTTGGCGATTGAGGTAGCGATGGAGGTTGAGGTAGATATTGTAGCGTGCGGCGGTGCGACGCATTAAGTCAACCGAATTGTACAACACCTTCTGTAAATATTTATTACAGCTAGATAAGTAGGGTTAAATGCACAGTCTATCATCTCAATATTAGCTTAGACTCCTCTTTTGTTGTAGAGATAACTGATTATCCCAAATGAAATGAATACATCTTCGGGAATCCTCCTTTCGTAAGATTAGGAGGGTTCCCTTTTTGTATTGTCATCCTAAGTAATCTATAATTTTATAAAATTACTCTTAGTTCTATCATACTAAGGGATGACTGCAATCCCAGCGGGCGAACCACTAAATAGAATCGTATCAATGCCAGTATTCGTTAGTCCATCAATTACTAAAACGTTTCCATCAGTCGCGTTCGTTACATAAACTCGGTGAGTAATAGGGTTTACAGCAACTCCAACGGGTCTGGTCCCAACTGGAATTGTTACTAGTACGATGTTTTTATCTCCATCTATCACCGATACAGTATTGTCATCAAGGTTTGTAACGTAAATTCGACTTGAAAAGGGATGAGAGAGATTGATTGCGATGGCATGAGGTCTTTGACCTACCACGATTTCAGCAATAACTTTATTTGTAAACCCATCTACGACTGACACAATCTTGCCGACGGAATTTGTAACATAAATCCTATTTCTAATAGTATCCACAGCTATGTCAGAGGGGAACGCAAAGACCAAGAAAACATCAGTAACGTTATTAAGCTCGCCATCAATAACAAAAACAGTAGTATCATTATTCATTGCAACATATATCTTGTTGGTAGTAGGGTTAACCGCAATTCCCATGGGGTTTCTCCCAACTGGTATCGTAGCAATAACTTGGTTTGAAACCCCGTCAATTACCGAAACAGTCTCATCTGCTGAATTAGCAACGTATATTCTATTCGTAACAGTATTAACTGCGATTCCAGCAGGAAGGGCACCAGGAAACGGTCCATTACCAATAGGAATCGCGGTAATAAGTGTATTTGTAAGAGCGTCAATTACTGCAACTGTATTCCCGACGAAATTTGTAACATAAATCCGATTAGTGACTGGATTCACAGCAATTTCAAACGGGGTAGTTCCACTCAAGACTTTTGCAATAACTTGATTCGTATCACCATCAATCACTGAAATAGTATTACTAGCGTTATTAGGAAGAGTAACGAAATTTGTAACATAAATTTTATTTTTTGGTGATGGGTCCTGACATTCTATCTTAGCGGTTTTGGACGTCGAAGCAGAGCCTTCTTTAACTTTAGTTGAAGCAGTTATTGATATTTCACTGGATTGAACCCCGGATGTTATCTCAACGTTAGAGGAGAATTCTCCATTTTTATCACTTTTCGCTGAAGAGATAGGATGAATTTCTGGAGAAGTGCTCTCGAACTCCACAGTCGCATCGGCAATAGGTTGTCCACCACAAGTAACTGTCCCAGATAACTGAATAGAGCAATTTTTAGCAGGAGAAACATCAAGCGTAATCTCTGGTGTGCAGGGGGATGGAGATGAGGGGTGTTTTTGAGGTGGCTTAGGAGGTTGTTTTTTATGATCAGGCAAAATTCAAAACTCCTTTCTAAAATTGGATTCATTATATTAAATGCAATAAACAATACCACTGATAGTGTGTTTGTGCGAAATAAAAAAATAATAGAGTAGTGCTGTCGATCTTCGAGGGATAGAAATAATTATCTTTGAAACTTTAATTACGCCCAAAAAAGTTTGGGTGTAGATAATGCAACATAGTAAGTCAACCGAATTGTACAACACCATCTGTAAACAACTGGTATAATAAGTATAGCAATATACATAGAGGTGATGTTTGTGCAACAATACAAAGAAGTACGTTCAATTTTAGAAAAAGCGAAGAAAATTACAGTATTAACAGGCGCAGGTGCAAGTACGGAAAGTGGTATACCAGATTTCCGTTCATCAAATGGATTGTATGCTGATGCAAATGTAGAGATGTATTTATCAAGAGGATACTATAACCGGAATCCGAAAGAGTTTTGGAAGCATTATAAAGAAATCTTTCAAATTAATACGTTTCACCAATATAAAGCAAATCGTGGTCATCGCTTTTTAGCAGAGCTAGAAGAACAAGGGAAAGATATAACGATTTTAACGCAAAATATTGACGGTTTGCATCAAGTAGGTGGTAGTAAACATGTTATTGATTTACACGGAACACTGCAAACAGCACATTGTCCGAAGTGTAAAGCGGGATATGATTTGCAGTATATGATCGATCATGAAGTGCCACGCTGCGAGAAGTGTAATTTCATTCTAAATCCAGACGTTGTTTTATATGGAGATACACTGCCGCAATACCAAAATGCGATAAAACGTTTATATGAAACAGATGTACTTCTCGTAATGGGAACGTCACTCAAAGTACAACCAGTCGCTTCATTCCCAGAAATCGCAAAGAGGGAAGTAGGAGCAACAACGATTTTAGTAAATGAAGAATTAACAGGACAGGAATATAACTTTGATTATGTATTTCAAGAAAAGATTGGTGAATTCGTTGAAGGGTTATCTTCAAAATAATTTATTGAAAAAACTGAGGTATCCACCTCAGTTTTTTATTTGAGTAACCGCTGTTTTAAGCGACATGAAAACATTTCGATAATGTAGTAATCACATCTTTATAACTTATAAAAAAGTTTTTGGTAGGTAAAATAGCAGAGTAAGAAGTAATATTTTTTTTAACGAATACACAATCGTCATAAAGTAAGCTAATATGTAGCTGTTGTAAGGGTTCTATTTGGTTTTGTTTTAAGTATAAAACTAAGTCATTATAAAGTTGCGTACTATACTCAGTTACAGAATATTCTAATGAAAGCTGACCTGCTATGCTAGTCCACCATACTTTAAAACTACATATTAACTCTTTAAATGATTCCTCATTACATAAATCAGCATCAAAAAGCTTCTTATAAAAAATGTGATTCTCCTCATAAAAAATTTGCGAATCATATTTGTCGTTAGTAATTTGTTTACGAAGTGTATGCCATAATTCTTTGAAATTTTCTTTAAAATCATTAGAGAAATTGAATGTTTTTGCTATGTAAGGAAATCGCAAATTTCCTTTGCTCTCTTTTTGATTAAGATAAATATTTTGAATATAAATCATAAAGTTTAAACAGTGTGGCGTATTAATATATATTGTAAATGAATCTGTCATTTTGTTTGCTCCTTCGTAATGTCTTGTATTGATTTATTTCTTAAGTATACAAAGAAATGTAAACAAATGGAATAAAAAACCAGTGTGATACGCTCTTTCTTTCAGAATAAAATTCATGTTACGGCGTATTAAGGGAATGGTAATAAATAGGTTGCGGAATTAAAAAACTGAAAATTTAATCTTTTATTTCTTTTGTAATTAATATAAAATTCTATATATATCATATAAATAAATTTGATACATAATGATTTAGGTGTAGAAGTTAATAGAATGAAGTGAGGGAGCGAAATGAGACAGAAAAAGGAGCAGAAGAAACAATCGAAAAAGAAAAAGACCCACATTCCATTTCGGTTGAATGTACTATTTTTTATCGTCTTTCTTTTATTTTCAGCTATTATAATTCAATTAGGTAAAGTACAAATCATTGATGGAGAAACGTATAGAAATGAAGTGAATAAGAAGGAAGATGTGACGGTGAGCACGCCTGTTCCTAGAGGGAAAATGTTTGATCGGGAAGGTCATGTGATTGTAAATAATAAACCGTTACGAACCGTTACATATACGAAAATGAAAGGGGTAGATTCGAAGGAAGTTTTACAAGTAGCAAGGGATTTAGCAAAGTTAATTGAAATGCCGCAGGAGGATATGGATAAGTTAACGGAGACTGATAAGAAAGATTTTTGGATGCAGTTAAATGAAAAAAGTGCTATGGCAAAAGTTACGAAAGAAGATGAAAGTAACTTTAGGAAGCAGGAAATAGAAGGAAAAGAGTTAGATAAAAAAGTAGAAGAATTACGACGAGAAAGAATTACACAAGAAGAATTAAATGAACTTTCAAAAGAGGATATAGAAGTATTAGCAATTAAAAGTAAAATGAATGCGGGATATAAAATGACACCGCAAATTGTAAAAAAAGATGTGAGTCTAAATGAATATGCAGTCGTAAGCGAAAGATTGGCAAGCTTGCCAGGAGTAGATACGACAGTGGATTGGGAACGTGAATATCCAAATGATAAAATACTCCGTTCTGTCCTTGGTAGTGTTTCTAGTGAAAATGAAGGATTACCGAGGGAGCAATTAGACTACTATTTAGTACGAGATTATAACCGAAATGATCGTATCGGTAAGAGTTACATCGAAAAGCAGTATGAAGATGCACTGCATGGTACGAAAGAGCAGACGAAAAATATTACAGATAAAACTGGGAATATTGTTCGAACTGAAAAAGTGACAAAAGGAAAAAGTGGAAATAATTTAATGTTAACAGTGGATATGGAGTTACAAAAGAAAGTGGAGGAGAGTCTTGATAAAAATTTAAGAGCGTTTCATTCTTCAGAGCCGATGATGGATCGCGCATTTGTTGTAATGATGAATCCGAAAAACGGTCAAATTTTATCAATGGCAGGAAAGAAAATTGTAAATAAAGACGGTGGGATGCAAATAGAAGATTTCGCTTTAGGGACGATGACAAGCTCGTATGAGTTAGGATCAACTGTGAAAGGGGCTACGTTATTAGCCGGATATCAAACAGAAGCGATTAAGCCGTATACGCATTTCTTTGATGCACCAATGTACTTTAAAGGAAGTGTCAAGCCGAAGAAATCTTGGAAAGACTTTGGGGATATTGATGATTTAAGAGCTTTACAAGTTTCATCGAACGTTTATATGTTTAATACAGCTTTAAAAATGGCAGGTATTAATTATGTACCACAAAATCCGTTAGATATTAAACAAGAAACATTTAATACAATGCGCTATTACTTTAGACAATTTGGCCTAGGCGTACCAACTGGTATTGACTTGCCGAATGAATCGATCGGTCAAATAGGTAGAACTGATAATATACCTGGTTTTTTACTTGATTATGCGATTGGACAATATGATACATATACACCGCTTCAGCTTGCGCAATACATTTCAACGATTGCGAATGGCGGTTACCGGATGAAACCACAAATTGTGCAAGAAGTGAGAGAACAACCAAATAGACCAGAGGATGTTGGGAAAGTCATTCGGACAATGGAACCAACTATATTAAATCGAGTGGATATGGACATTTCCTATATCAATCACGTAAAAGAAGGATTTAGAAGAGTATTCCAAGAAGCAGACGGAACAGGTACCGCAACGTTTAAAGGATTACCGTATAAACCAGCTGGAAAAACAGGAACAGCTGAAACAGTATATGGCGGGGAAAGTGATATTGGAAGAGATGAAAACTATAATCGAAAAAAATGTTATAATTTAACTCTTGCCGGTTACGCACCATATGATGCTGATCCGGAAGTCGCTTTTTCAGTTGTTGTACCATGGGTGAATGACGATAAATCAGGAATTAATTCTGCGATTGGTAAAGAGATTTTAGATGCGTATTTTGAATTGAAAGCGAAAAGATCGGGTGTAAATCCACCCCCGGTAGAACAGCTGAACAAAGCCCAGTAAAAATAGTATCACTGCACAGACACACATTGTGCAGTGATATATTTTTTGAGTTAAAAAGCGTTTGAATAAGGTGGGAATGAATATGGAAGAGGAGATTAAGAAAAAGGAGATTAAGACAGGCTGGGGGAAGTACATACTATTTATATTTGTCATGGTAATAGCCTACCATTCATTTACGTTATGCAAGGTAAAAGGGAAATCGATGCAGCCAACTCTGTATGAAGAAGACTACGTATTTGTAAATAAAGCAGCGGTACATTTTTCAAATTTACAGCACGGAGAAATTGTCATTATAAAAGCCGAGGATGAGTTGAAATATTATGTGAAACGTGTCATAGGGCTTCCTGGTGATGTAATTAACATAACGAACGGAACAGTATATGTAAATGATAAAAAGCAAGAAGAGCCATATACAAACAAAGAGTTATTCAACAATACACAAGTCTTTTACAACTTTCAAAAGACAAAAATCCCACCAAATAAGTTATTTGTAATGGGAGATAATCGTGAAATTAGTAGGGATAGCCGCAATGGTTTAGGGTATATTGAAGAAGATAACGTAATAGGAAAAGTGGAATTTGTGTATTATCCTTTTTCAAAAATGAAAATAATAGACTAGTTTAGTATCTTAATGTTCCTCAAAAAACAACCAATGAATAATTAGATGCTTTTTAACGGGAATGAAGTTAACGGTTAAGGAATAGAAAGGAACTGATCGCATGTATAAGTACACAATTTGTTTCATTAGAAAAGGAAATGAAATACTCTTATTGAATAGAAATAAAAAGCCGAATATGGGAATGTGGAATGGTGTCGGAGGAAAAATTGAAGATAATGAAACGCCATATGAAGGAATAATTAGAGAAACGCTTGAGGAAACAGGCATAGATCTTCCAAGTGTAACCTATAAAGGGAATGTGGTTTTTAAAAGTAAGGACGAGCCTCGAGGTAGTGAAGGAATGTATGTATTCCTTGCTGATCTACCAGATGGAGTACATATGGACACGCCATTAAGTACGGCGGAAGGATTATTAGAATGGAAAGAAATCGATTGGATATTAAATTGTGATAATAGAGGTGTAGTTAGCAATTTATCAAAATACTTACCAATAATATTAACAGAAGATAAAAAATTAGAGCATATATTTACATATGATAACCGGAATATTATTAATTACACAACTGCATTTCTGACGGAAGATGATGCGAACAAGCGATATGTAAAAAAATTACTCTCACACTCTAGTTGATAAAATATTTTAAAGAGCAATCGGTATTTTCGTATCGATTGCTCTTATTCTATACGCGGGGTGATGATATGTTTCAGAAATATAATTCATTGGCCATAATCGTCATATGTACAATGTTTCTTTTTGTATCTTGTTCTAAAAGTGATACAGAACTTAAAGATATTCAAAGGGCAGATTATCTTGTATCTTATTCAAATGCAATGAAAAACGGTGGTTACATATATGCATACGATAAGAAAGGAAATGAGATTAGTAAAATAGAAGTAGATGGTCAAAGTATGATGAGTAATGCAAAAGATGAAAATGGGTACTATTTCTCATCAAATAGAAATAACAATCATTATGCAATTGATAAGACAGGTAAAATACGTGGGTTAAATAGACCTAAACAATTAAAAAATGTAAACGCAGGGGCATATTTCATACATGCAGAGCAAGGATATGCATATTATGATGTGAATATTGGATTGGTAGACGAAAATAAGGAATATACAAGTGAGCTTGTATATTGGAAAGATAGTGACAAAAGGCAAGAGAGTGTAGAACTGAAGGGAACGATTCAAGGAGCGCATATTATTGAGAATCACATATACGCCTTTTCACAGATAGATAAAGTATATATTTCAGAAATAGATTTGGCTACAAATAAAAAAACAAATGAATTTGAAATTCCTAATGGAAACGTGTATTTTGCATCAACTGCCCAAAAAATAATTTTTCAAAAGTATAAAGATAAATTATTACTCGCATTGAGTGATAATGTGAATCAAAAGTTACCAGCTAAATTAATGATGATAAACCCGGAAACTAGAGTAGTAGAAAAAGAAACGATAGTAGATGACAAGCAATTTATACCTGTTCTAGTGCATGTGAGTGATAATAATGTGTATATTTTAGATCAGGATGAAAAAATGAAAGAGTTAGATGAGGACTTGAACATTATACGTACATATTCATTGCAAAGCGATAAAAAAACAAAAATCGCTAGAGAGGATAAAGGAATATGTGATATACAAGTACAGGAGAATAAAATATACATCCTATACAAAGATATGAATTCGAAAAGTAAAACGAAACAACTGGTCGCTGAGATTGAGGGGTATGATTTATTAACAGGAACCAGCGTTGAAAAGACTACTTTGCAATTAGATAAGAAGTGGGAGGATATTACCTTTCTTGCATTAAAAGAGTAAATAAAACGATTTGAAGGGGATAACTCAAATTATGGCATTCAAAAGTGAAGAAGAACTAAATGAAGCTATTGCAGAGGCTAAAGCAAGTCTAGCAATAGAGGGCATGACTCTTACAAAAGAAATGGAAAAAATTATTAGAGACAAGGTGGCAGGTAAAATAACGCATGAGCAATTTATCGTATTAGCAGATGCGATTGCGAGACGTGAACGTACTTAACAATCTAGAAGGCACCACAAACTTTTGTTACATAAACAGGAAAAAAGAGATGGTAGATCCAACGCTCTGACTGTAGACAAACTATTTTTGTAGAGTTCAGATACTAAAAAATAGTTTGTCTCTTGCTTTATGAAGAATTTATCTAACAATATATATACGTAGCACGTTCTATGCTACAATTTACTATAAGTGAGGAAGGAAGGTGTCTTATGAAAATATCCGTTTATGTTGCAAGTGCATTTAGCAAAGATCATAAAGGCGGAAATAAAGCAGGAGTGGTATTTATGGAGAATACATTGACCACTACTCAAAAAATGACAATAGCCAAACAACTGGGCTATGCGGAAACCGCATTTATATCAGAATCTGAAGTTGCTGATTATAAAATTGAGTATTTTACACCAAAAGAGGAAGTTGATTTATGTGGTCATGCCACAATTGGCTCTTTCGCGATACTGATGCATTTAAATAAACTTTTCAAGAATCGCTATACGATTGAAACGAACAGCGGTGTTCTTACTATTACCATAAAAGATGACATCATATTCATGGAACAAAATGAACCAATACTCTATGATGTTATATCTCCAAATGAGTTTATCGACTGCTTTGACATTGAAGATATAGAAAATACATACCCAATTCAAATTGTCTCCACAGGCTTAAAAGATATTTTAATTCCTATAAAAAGCGAAACACAATTACATACACTGCAACCTAATTTTGAAAAGATTAAAGAAATCAGCAAGTATTATAATGTTGTCGGGATGCATCTATATACTTTTAATGACAAACGAATAATATGCAGAAACTTTGCTCCACTATATGACATCAATGAAGAAGCAGCGACTGGAACTTCAAACAGCGCATTAGCTTGCTACCTTTATGAACAGCACTACTTACAAAAAGAAGTCTATGTATTTGAACAAGGTTATTCTTTACACTCGCCTTCCGAAATATTAGTTAAATTAGCAACCAATAGCGAGAATAAAATAGAAAAAGTTTATGTTGGTGGCAAAGGCTATTACTGTGAAACGAAGTGTTTAAATATAGAAAATATTGAGTGAAAATAAAAAAAGAGATGGTAGATCCATCTCTTTTTCATTTTCATATGCTTTATGATTCGTAGCCAATCGCTTTAATCATAAAACGATGTTGCTTCACATCAAAATATCCTTTTTGCAATATGATTTCATGTATACGATATAGTTCCTTATAATACCTTTCGACAGTAAAATCAGGAATTTGCCACGGAATTGCTTTTAAATAATAGACGATAGCGCCAATGTCATAAAAACGTTGGAAAGGGAACTCCGTTTTTGCTTCTAAAATAGTAAATCCATGTTCCTCTAACTCACTACATGCAGTTTCAAGTGACCAATTTGCAAATTCGCTATTTAGCGGTGTACCAAAATGTTCGTTAAGTTCAGCGCAATCAAGACCGCCAACTTGTTGTGTAAGAAATGTTCCATTTGGAGAAAGGATTCTGTTTACTTCAGAAGCAGCATACGATTCATGTTGATTTATAATTAAATCAAACTGCCCATCTTGAAATGGTAATGCAGTATCATCGCTCACCTCTACAACTTTAACCCCTAAAGGCTCTAATTTCTTCTGAGCAATTGGCACGTTTGAAGCGTAGCCCTCAGTTGCATAAATAGTTGGCGGGAACGGTTGTAACATAGATAAAAACTCTCCGCCGCCAGTGCCCATGTCTAGCATAGAATCTGCACGCTGCATAAATTGAAAAGCAGTGCTGCCGTACGACCACGATAAAGGCTCGCTCTTCATTCGGCCTGTTTCTGAAATGAAAGAAAAGTCCCAACCACTAAAATGTGTATTTGCACTTTCTAATAAAGTTAAAAATAATGGATCACGTTTCATAATTTTGTCCTCCTATTTTTTACTGGATAATATGATGCGAAAAGAAAAAAGGGAGGACCTCTTATTAATGAGAAGCGGTTTTACGTTTCGTGTTCGAATAGATTCATATAAATTCGCTCCTTGTGATAATGGTTATTTATATATTCGGGATAAGTACGTGAAAGTCCTTTGAATTTATGAGGGAAGGTAGTTGTTTGAAACAGCCATTCATGCTAGTCAATAATCGGGCCATAAAATGGGATATTGCAATACATATTGATTGCATGCACTTAAAAATTTTTGAATCTTCTTAAATTTACTCTTGAACCTCTAGTTACTTTAGGTTTTATAATGAATTTATACTTTTTATAGGGGGATTTAGATGAATAAGGATAAAAAGTTTTCTATTGGAGAATTCTCGAAAAAAACGGGAATACCAATTCCTACTTTGCATTACTATGATGAAATTGGATTGTTACAACCAGAAAAGAATCCTTTTTCAGGGCACCGCATTTACAAGTATCAAGATATTATAACCTTACAAAAAATTCTAAGTTTAAAGTTTCTAGGCTATAGTCTAGATAAAGTCGCTAATTTGTTACATGAATCAAGTTTTAGCGCTGATCTGAATGAAAGTTTGATTCTCCACTTACAAGTGTTAGAAAGAGAAAAAGAACAAATTGAGCAATCAATGCAAGCAATTAAAAGAGTAATGAAGTTAGTTGAAGAGGAAGAAGAGGTAGATAGTACTGTATTATTTAGTCTTATTTACGGTATGAATACAGAACATACACACAAAGAATGGATGGAACGTCATAAGTTAACGGATATTGTAGAAGAATTATCAAAGAAACGAGAAGAAGATAAAGTTGCCTTGGATAAAACGTTTATTCAATTGTCTAAAAAGGTTAAACAATTATATGGTAAACCAGTCGAGGATTCGAAAGTACAAGAGATGGTTAAGGAATATATAGAAGAGTCTTTTTCATTTCTTAGTGAAGATTTGATACAAAAGTTAGCTAATACTAGTGTGGAAGAATTGGATATGCAAGAACTTGAAAATATGATACCTTCGCCTTTCGCAGAAGATGAACAAAAATGGCTTAATGAAGCGATGGAATATTATATGAAACAAGTAGAAATGGAATAGGGATAGATTTGTGGTTTAGCCTCATAGAAATAATACTATAGATCTTACATTAAAGAAGGAAATTATTGAAGAACTTAACTACGTTTGTTATTTCTTTATTCAAAAGGAAAAAACGCTTATACTTCATTTTTGAAGCATAAGCGTTTTTGTTTAAAATACTCAAAAAGAAAAATCTTTTGGCAAAGTACCATTTTTAATAACCGTTCGTAACCCATGCTTTATAATCCAAGGGTTAACAAGATGCTGTTTATCACGCAATTGTTGCAACCATTGAAAAACGAGTTCTTTATTTTCCTTCGTAATATCATTGATATGATTAGCGACTGATTTTTGAACGTATTTAGAAGAGTCATTCATTAAAGGTTCAAGAAGTTGTAAATTGTACTTAAAGTCACCTTTTAGAGCTCCTATTTTTTTAGCCCAAGGAAGTCTTGGTCTTGTACCTTCTGAAACTAATCTCCTAATGTGGCTGTTTTCATCATGAATCCACTGTTGTAATATATTTAGTGTGTCTTCATGATATGTTTCAAGAAAAGGCCGAATGGCATATTCAGCAGTATTCCTTTTTGTTATTTCATACATGGCGTTGAATGAGGTTTCAAAATCGTTAAGCCCATATTTTTCAACGTATTTTGCAATAGGCATGTACATATATCCATTTGTAAATGTGCCTACTTCTGTTGTATTTTCTGGTCCCAATGTTTTCAGTAAAATATGTATTGCTTCCTGAAAATCTTTTTGTAGTGCATTATGTAATTCATCTGCAATTACTTCAATACGTTGCTTTAATTCTAAATTTTCAACTTTACATGTTACGGAAGCTACAAAGGTTTTTTTAGAGAAATTAGGATCATGTTTACAAATAGAATCAGCCATTTTTTCTGCTAATTCTTCATTAAATAAAAATTTTAATGGAACATATTTACCCATATTTTCACCTCAGTGGTCAGTTGAAACAAGTATTATTTTTTAATCGACAATCCATAAACTAAAGTCTCACTCGGAGTCGTAATACTAAAACCAGTCGTCTTATAATCAAGTTTCACCGTATCACCAGTGTAGTCTTTCGTAAATGAATCCATTTGTACGATAAGATCTGCATCTTCATATACAACATCATCTGTAACATATGTATCCCAAATTAAATCGACATCAACGAAGATACTGCAAGAGTTTGTCATTGTCCCTCTAATACGAATAATCTTTTTATCTTCACGTTCTAATCTATGTATAGCTGCTTTTGCTTCATCGGTGATGCGAATGTTCATGGTATCCCAACCTTTATTTATATTTCCTTTATTATTGCAAAAACAAGAGCAATAATAAAGGAAAGAGGTTTGTAATAAAAAACGAGCAAACAAATTTGTTTGCTCGTTTCACTTTATTTTAGTTCACATTTATCAAGTGGAATAATTTTTGTTTTCTTCGTGAATTTATATCCTAACCATAGTACTAAGAAGAGTGGTAAACCGATGTAAGAAACGAGTACACCGTTCCAATCGATAGATTCTCCCATAAATGCGCCATAGTTTTGTCCTAAAATAACGATGACACAAAGTGCAAATGCAAAGATTGGACCGAATGGGAACCATTTTGCTCGATACGGTAAGTCTTTTAAATCTTTTCCTTGCGCAATATATGCTTTACGGAAACGATAATGACTAATTGCAATTCCAACCCATGCGATAAAGCCAGACATTCCTGATGCATTTAATAACCAAATGTATACAACGCCGTCACCGAATAAAGAAGCAATGAAAGCGATACTACCAACAATTGATGTTACGATTAATGCGTTAACAGGTACGCCGCGGCTATCTAATTTACCAAGAAACTTCGGTGCTTTCCCTTGACGAGCTAAATCCCAAAGCATACGAGTTGATGCGTACATACCAGAGTTACCAGCAGATAGTACGGCAGTTAAAATAACAGCGTTCATAACAGAAGCAGCAAAGGCAACGCCCGCTTTTTCAAAAATAAGTGTAAATGGACTTACTGTTACATCACTTGCGGCAAGGCTTTCAGTTGTATAAGGAATTAATAAACCGATAACGAGAATCGCAAGAATATAGAATAAAAGAATACGCCAGAAAATTGAACGAATTGCTTTCGGAATATTACGCTCTGGATCAGAAGTTTCACCAGCAGCTACCCCAAGTAATTCAGTTCCTTGGAATGAGAAACCAGCAGCCATAAATACACCGATAATTGCCATGATACCACCGTTAAATGGTGCATCAGCAACAGTGAAGTTTTTGAAGCCAACAGTTTCGCCACCCATAATTCCGAAAATCATCATAAAGCCGACAATTAAAAAGATAATAATAGTAACTACTTTAATAAGTGCGAACCAATATTCAGATTCACCAAACCCTTTAACAGATAAATAGTTTAAAAGGAAAATAATAGCTAAACATAATCCGCTCCAAATAAGAGAAGGGGTATCTGGGAACCAAAATTTCATAATTAAAGTTACAGCTGCAAGTTCAGCAGCAATCGTAATGGCCCAGTTATACCAATAGTTCCATCCAAGTGCAAAGCCAAGTGATGGATCAACAAATTTTGTTGCGTACGTGCTAAAAGAACCGGTAACAGGCATATAAGCTGCGAGTTCAGCTAAGCTTGTCATTAAAAAGTAAACCATAATTCCAATTGCAGCGTATGCAATTAATGCACCGCCAGGACCAGCAGAATGGATAACACCACCGCTAGCAAGAAATAGTCCGGTACCGATTGTACCACCGAGAGAAATCATCGTAAGGTGACGAGATTTTAATCCGCGTTTTAATTCACTTTGTCCTTGTGTAGTTTGCGTTTTAGAGGTAGATTGATTTGTTGCGCTATTCATGTTCAACACTCCTTTTCTTGTAGGTTAGGAAGGAGCGGGGGAGAAAAATACAAAAAACCACCAAAGGAATTTGGCGGAACGTTTCACAAATAACCACCCCATCATACCCTTCCGTTAAGATAGCACCCCACGTTTACACGGTAATTTTGTAAACGTGACAGTTCTGTTCCTTTCGGAGACAGCCCCAGCTCATATTTCCAGAGAAGAAATATAAACTTCGGCAACTTTTCCTTTCAAACGGAGTCGGGTGACATTCTCTGTGTCTCGTCCGCTTTACTCTTAAAAGTCGCAACCTCTACCTCATCGGATTGATGAGGATTTTATATATTGCTAAGATTTTTAATATATGGCAATTGTAATGACTTTCTGAATATATTGCAAGGAATTTTGTTAGGAAAAGTCAAAAAATATCGGTTATTGTTTAGGAAACGCTTGCAAAACTCCACCCGAACCTACTATTATGTAACAAAAAATAAAGAAAGAAATTGTTATACAAATGTTTCGCAAAAAATATCGAAAAACCCTTTAAAAATAAAAGAAAATTCTGAAAATATAATTCGACATCGCTATCGAATGCGGCACACGGAAAAATAAAAAGTGAATATTCTTTATTTTTATAGTAAAATTGAAGCATTGTTTAATTGAAAAGGGGAATTTGTGATGAAATTAGAAACGGAAAGGCTATATATAGTACCGTGTACGGAAGAGATGTTTCGCGTTGCTGAAAAACAAGGGTACAACAGTGGTCCGCATATTATAGGGCATGTAGAAAATGTAAAAGAAGATGCGGCTTTATTACCTTGGGGCGCGTGGTATGTTATTCGAAAGGAAGATGACATCGTACTAGGGGATATAGGGTTTAAAGGGAAACCAAGCGAGAACGATACAGTAGAAATTGGTTACGGTTTTATTGAGAAATATTGGAATAAAGGATATGCTACAGAATCTGTAGGTGAGTTAATAAAGTGGGCTTTTCAGACAGGAGAAGTGGAAACGATTATTGCAGAGACACTTCTTGAAAATGGTAGCTCAATTCGTGTATTAGAAAAATTACATATGAAGAGAGTAGAAGCTACAGAAACGATGATAAATTGGAAAATAGAAAAATAAAAAATACCGCTCGAAACGAATCGGGCGGTATTTTTTCATAATTACGGTTGTATCTGTTTTTGATCTGTCGGATACCCAACTGTCGATGCACTAGAACGATTGGAATGATTACGGACAGTAATAAAAATAGATATTATAACGACAAGACCAACTGCCACGTAAGAAAGTGAAATAATAGTTGGATCCACTTTAAATGTTGTAAGTAGTGTACGTATATTCGTAAAGATAATAAGGCCACCAACTAATACGCCAAGTAAATGAGATGGAACGATGCGTACTAACCATGCAGCAATTGGAGCTGCGACAATGCCGCCAAGCATTAAGGAGAATACCCAAACCCAGCTTACTTGTTCCCAGCCAAGTGAGATAAAGAAGCCAATTGTTGCAGCGAGTGAAACAGGAAACTCACTCGTATCTACAGATCCAATAACTTTTCTAGCTTCATTTCCTCTTGCAAGTAGCACAGGTGTTGTAATTGGCCCCCAGCCACCACCGCCAGTTGAATCGACGAATCCAGCAAATAAACCGAGCGGTACAAGTTGTTTGGCAGACATACGTTTTTGGGAAGCGACAATTTTCTTTTGAATAATAAATCGTAATAAAATATAAACACCTAAAGTGAATAAAAATATTGAAATGTACGGTTTAATCACATTGCCAGGTAAATTACTCAAAAAACATGCCCCAACAAATGCACCAACTGCTCCAGGTAATGTAAGCCTGGAAACGGTATATTTATCAACGTTTCCAAATTTGAGGTGAGATGCACCAGAAGCGGCGGTTGTAACGACTTCAGCTAAGTGAACGGAAGCGGAAGCTACAGCTGGTGCGATACCAAACATTAATAATAAAGAAGTAGATGTTACCCCATACGCCATTCCAAGTGCTCCATCAATCAATTGAGCGAAAAATCCAATAATAGCAAAGACAATTAATTTCTGCATAAATAATCCCCCTGTAATAGTAAATGAAAAAGGCACTTTCCCCATATGAGAAAAGTGCCTTTGGTTTTTCCAATCAGCAATAATGAAATTTGTTTTATTATAATACACATTAATCGTATAAATCAACTAGGTTTTAAAGTTTTTTGAATTGAACGAAAGAAAAATAAAATATACAATAAAAAGATGGAGAGAAAGGGGAGAAAGACATGTTACTATTTGATCATCTCGTTCACGCGGTGCATTGTACACCAGAGGAAGCGGCAAAACAAATGCAGGAGCTTGGATTTCATACTGCATTAGGCGGAGAGCATATGACTTGGGGTACTTGGAATAGTTTATGTTATTTTGATTTATCATATATAGAATTTTTAGCTGTTCAGCATGAAGAAAAAGCGAAAGAAGCAGACAATCCATTAGTACAAGAAACAGTGGTGAAATTACAAAATGGAGAAGGAATGCTACAAATCGCAATCCGAACAGATACCATTGAAGAACTGGCAGATAAGTTGAGTAAGCACGGTTTACATACGATAGGGCCATTTGAAGGGAAACGTATGAGACAAGATGGTCGCCTTTTAGAATGGAAAATGTTATTTGTAAAGCAAGGAGAGAACGGACCGAAATTACCTTTCTTTATACAGTGGAATGAAACAGATGAAGAAAGAAGAAATGATTTACGCAATGTTGGGACAATCGCGGAACATAAAAACAAAGTACAACAAATTGAAACGATTCATTACGCGGTGAAAAATGTTCGAGAAACGGTGCGGAAATGGAAAGAAGTAATAGGGGTAACTGCAAGCTTGGTCACAAAAAATGAACAATGGAATGCTGAGTGCCAAAGTGTAGCGTTTGGTGACATTCATGTACAGTTTTGTGAACCGATTGGGGAAGGACTAGTGCTAGAACATTTGAATAAGAATGGTGAATATCCATTTGCAGTGGAGTTTAAGGGGGAAAATAAACGAGAGTATGAAGTGTTGGGTGGTTTGTACATATATTGAAAGAGAGAGTAAACCGAATTTTAGAAGATCGTAATCATTTTTCATCCTATATTCCAGAATGGTATCAATCACAACATGTAGATATAATAAACAATAAATAACGGAGGAATTCATATGGATAAAATAGCAGTAATTTCAGATATACATGGTAATATTCCAGCTTTAGAATCTGTGCTACAAGATATTAAATTAAGAGGAATCGAGCGCATTATTTGTCTTGGAGATTTAGTTGGAAAAGGTCCTCATTCAAGTGAAGTAATTGAAATCGTTCGTAAAGAATGTGAAGTAGTCGTAATGGGAAATTGGGATGATTTTATAACCAAGCCAACTGAATTTGAAGCATTAAAATGGCATCAAAAACAACTATCAGAAGAACAAAATGAGTACTTAAGAAGTTTACCATTTTCCATCGAGTTTTTTATGAGCGGAAAACTCATTCGTATGTTCCACGCTTCACCGAGAAGTTTATATGAAAGAATTCAACCACATGCTGCAAGAGAAGAACGGATTAGTATGTTCGAAAATAGTGATTTGACGGAAAATATAGAAGGAGAAAGACAACCAGATGTCGTTTGCTACGGTGACGTGCACCAAGCATTTGTTCAAAATTTCAAAGGCAAAACGTTATGTAATGCTGGTAGCGTAGGAAATCCTCTTGAAATTACACAAGCTTCCTATTTAATATTCGAGGGAACTTACAATGACAAAGAAGCAGCGAGCTTTTCTATCCAATTCGTACGAGTACCGTATGATATTGAATTAGCCATCAGACTAGCAGAAGAACTCGATATGCCAGACATCGAAGAATACAAACAGGAGTTACGGACTGCTTTGTATCGAGGGTTTAAGGGGAAGTAATCCAATAATAATATATCAACGATTCGACATAGGATATCGACTTACCGACAAATAGTGACATAAATTATTAATCATAATTATATTATGTAAACTTATTGTAGGAGGAAATATCATGAACCGGAAAAAACACATGAAAGAAATTGTAGATCATATTTTAAAGTTAAACTTAACCCATCCAACAAGAGTTGGAGTAAGTGGTATTACAGCATCAGGAAAAACAACATTTGCAAACGAACTAGCGGAAGAAGTAAAAAAGCGAGGGATACCAGTAACACGCGCGAGTATTGATGATTTTCATAACCCGAGAGCGATTCGCTATACGCAAGGTAAAGAATCTGCAAGAGGATATTATGAAGATGCACACGATTATACAGCTTTCAAAGAAAGGTTATTAAAGCCTTTAGGACCTAATGGGAATTTACAGTATGAAACGATTTCTCATAACTTAATAACGGATATTCCTGTATATAATACGCCTATAGTCGCTCAACCAAATATGGTACTCATAGTAGATGGAACATTTCTATTGAAAAAAGAAATCGAGCATTTATTTGATTACAAAATTTTTGTAGATACAGATTTTGAGATTGCGAGAAAACGTGGTGCGAAGCGGGAGACGGAAGCTTTTGGAAGCTATGAAAAAGCAGAGAAGATGTTTTTAAACAGGTATCATGCGGCTTGTAAAATGTATATAGACGAGCATAATCCGAAAGAGTGTGCGGATGTTGTATTTCAGAATAATGATTTAGGAAATCCAGGAGTTATATTTCATGAAAGAACGTAATATATAATCAGAAATATATATATAGCCTTATATTTGTTGTTATAATTCTTGTATAATGAAATTAATTTTATGAAGTGAACAACAGGGGATAAGGCAATTAAAAAACGTAAAAAGGGGACAGGGAGTATAATGAATGAAGTACTAGAACTAAAAGAAGAACTACAACAAATTAAAAATAACAACTATGCTGTACCAGAAGACGTTGATGCATATCCATATGCACAGTGGATGCTAGATTATATCGGATCACCTGATGCTGAACTGCGTGATGATTTGATATATAGTACGCTTCACAAGTGGATTACAAATGATGTGTTTAGACAAAAAGAATTAAGAGGATTAATGTTACAAGCAATTAGTCCGGATTATTTATTTTATAAAATTGGCGAAAAGGGAACAGACTCTGTTTTTAAACGTGCATTCTCTGTATTAATCCCGCCACTTATTTTATCTGTGCATGAAAGAGAACCGTTGTTATCTGAAGAACAATTGTACAGTGTGGCAGAACAAGTGCTGGAATATGTGTATTTAGAAGAAGATGTAAGAGGTTACGTAGAAGGAAAAGGCTGGGCACATTCTACGGCACATGCTGCTGATGCACTAGATGCTTTAGCTCGTACAATACAAAATCGTGAATTTTCATACGCGATTCTTGCAGCTGTTCGTCAGAAGGTTCGCCTAAATGACTATGTTTACATACACTTTGAAGATGAGAGATTAGTAACGCCAATTATGTCGTTACGTAACCAAAATCTTTTAACTGAAGAAGAGTGGAGCAACTGGTTACATAGTATAGCAATCGTTGAAGACATTCCGCATCCTCAGCATGATATTTTGGTGCAAAATATTAGAGCTTTCTTAAGAAGTTTATATTTCAGAGTTTTAGAGACAGAGGGTAGCACAGTCTTTACAGATGATATATTGGAGACTTTGAAGGATTTGCGTAGGTATTAAAAATACATTTTCCTAAGAGCAAAGTACATAAAACAAATACCTTCCAACCATACTAATACAATGTGTTGGAGGTGAGTTTAATGGACAAAAAAGACTTTGAAAAAGTTTATAATGATTATTTACATCAAGGGGAAGAGCAAGTTCAATTTGAAGTAGCTCAGAATGTCGTTTCAGGGGCAGAACAAATAGTTGCCGTTCGTAAAAATGATGACGGGGATTTAATTGCTTTTAAAACAAGCAGCGGAAGAGAGTTAGATTATATTACTGCTCTTAATGAAGCAAAATCAGGGAAGTTAGCTCATGTGGACGTATTTCATAAGTATGGTAGGGATATTATACGTAGTGAACCGGATGGTATAAAGGAAAATAACTTAGATAATTTACCTTTATTTTAAACGGGTAAACCTCAAGAAGAGAATGTTCATTTGGATATTCTCTTCTTTTCTTTCTCTACAAATAGAAGGTTCATTTCTAAAGTGCAATCACACTTTTAAAGAGTTCTCTAAATTTCTCTTTATCTTCTGCTGTAAATGGTTTAGGTCCCTTTGTACGCTTACCGCTTTTGCGAACCATTGCACTTAAATAACGTGTTTGTAATAGTTGGTCAATGTTTTCATTCGTATACTTATACCCTTTATGGTGTAGCACGATACAGCCTTTTGCTAAAGCGAGTGAAGCAAGACCGTAATCTTGTGTAATGATTAAATCTTCTTTTTTTGCTAACTGCATAATCCGGTAATCCGCAGCATCTGCTCCGGAATCAACATAAATAGTTTCCACACCTTTTGGCTGCTCTGCATTAGAATAATGAGAGAAGCTTGTAACGAGTGTAACAGGAATTTCTGCCTTCGTAGCTTCAAAAATAATCACATCTTTTACAGGACAAGCATCCGCATCAACGTAAATCTTCATTGGTATCACTCCTATAAATAGGTTCGTGTTGATAATAATGGTAGATTTAGGTTTTGTCAAACGAGTAATATCTTCCGCAATTTAATACGTATGTGTTTTTATAAAATAAACGAATATTTCGAACTAAATAACGAATGTACTATAGATATTAATAAATGGTTATAGGTAGTGATTTGAAAATTTCTTAATACGAAAGTATTAGGAAGTTTTATTTGAATTTCATTCTGCAGATTGATTTTTCATAGCGTTTATTTGGATAAAATAGTAATAGAATATATATAAATAAAATTTATTTTAAATTAGAGGATCGTTTCATGTTACTGCTCTATGAAATGATTTCAAAAGATAAGTAAGTCTGAAATTAATCAGGAGGGCCAAATGAGGAGTTTCGATTTATCACAAACAACTATTAATCTATCAAAAAACGATCTTATTTATAAAACGAATGATGATAAGTATTGGGTGTATGAAGTGATTTTTCAATCGCAAGAAGGAATACCACCTCATAGCCATCCGTTTGGAGAAGATTGTGCCGTTGTGTTGTCAGGCCATTTGGATTATTATATTTCAAATAAAAAAATGATTCGTGCATCAAAAGGAGAGGTAGTGTTTGGATGGAAGAACCATATACATGGCTATAAAAATAATGAAACAGAACCATTGCATCTATTAATTTTCGTTGCGCCGAATAAAATCGGACTAGAATATTTACCCGATGATGACCCGAAAATTGTGCAAGTACCGGAAGAAGAGCGAATGATGAAGCTTTCCGAATATCAAGTAGTACATTCTCCTTTTTCTTCTTTTGAAAGAATAAAAATAGATGGTGAATATTCAGAAGCATATAATGAGAATGGACTTATGGCGTTTATTGATATTGAAAATAAACAAATGTATATATTTGAGGGTGAGAATGTGGAGATAAAAACTTCAAATCCCATAGTATTTATGAAGTATACAGCTAGATTGTGAGAATGGAGAGTTGCTTTTCTCTATTTATAATAAGTGTGTAGTTAAGAATATGAAAGAGGAATATTTTACAGAAAATAGGGAGTGAGTTTTATTATTTAACTTGTAGATAACGAAATAGAAATGACCATTTATTGAGGAGAGCGATATTTATATGCAGTTATATTTTTATAATGAAAACTTCAGAAATATAATAAATCAATATACATTGTCAGAAGAGCAACTTTGTTATACAGGTTTACCTAAAAAGCTTGTAAAACTATCGGGTGAGGATTCAAATCGGCATTCAATTTTAGCTATGAAAGATAATGAGCTTGTAACGTTTTTTGTTTTACATAAAAATGATGGGGTTAAACCATATACAAATAATGAAAAATCTATTTTAATAAGAGCATTTTCAACAGATTTTCACCATCAAGGGAAAGGATATGCAAAACAAGCTTTAAAGATATTACCTGACTTTGTCCGAAATAACTTCTTAGGTATAAATGAAATTATTTTAGCAGTAAACGTTAAAAATGTAGCTGCACAATCTTTATATAAAAAATGTGGTTTTTGTGATAATGGGATTAGAAGGATGGGGCGGAAAGGTGAATTAATCATAATGAGTTACAATTTATAAGAATCATTCTTATAAGTAAGGAAGAAAGATAGAGAAAAACGAAAAATTTCGAAAAGAAAGCCCCTGTATTAATCATCAGGAGCTTTCTTATAATTTAATTTTGGAATGAAGCTTCTTGTCATTATTTTTTGCTAACTTATTTATCTGGAGTTAATGAATAAAGAAGTTTTAAATGTATTAAAAAGTTATTTTATTTCCCGCAAACCAAAATAGCCTCACGCAAGCGAGAAATACCTTCCTCAATTTGATCAATATTCACTTTTCCATAAGATAAACGAATATAACCATCTTTCGCGCCGAAAATACTACCGGGCATAAAGGCGATTTCTTGTTTTAAGCTTTGCATAATGAGTTGTTTTTCGTTTATCGGTTCTTTTAATTTTCCCCATATGTATATACCACCGGTCGGGTTTGAAAAAGAAATTTTATCATGAAGTTGTTTGTTTAGGGCACGAACGATAACGTCTCTTTTTTCTGCTAGTTGTTTTCGTAACGGTACGATATGAGACTGAAATGGTACCGTTTCAAAAAATTGCTGCATAAGCCACTGCGGGAATATGCTCATTCCTAATTCCATTTGATGCCGTGCGTCAGATAACCTTTCTACGACAGACTGCGGGGCGACAAGCCAGCCGACTCGTAATCCTGGCGCAATCATTTTAGATAAGGAATGTACATAAATGACAGTTCCATTTTCATCAATTGATTTTAAAGTAGGGCAAGGTTGTTTCTTTTCTAGCGTAAGTAAACTAGACGGATCATCTTCAACAATCGCAATTCGTAAGTCTGCGCAAAGTGATAACAGTTTTTTTCTGCGATTTGGATGAAGCATCGTTCCCGTAGGATTTTGGAAATTTGGATTTAAAAAGATCATTTTAATACGATGCTTTCTATATAATTCTTGCACATCGTCTGGATTAATACCGTGTTCATCGACAGGTAATGGGAAAATACGAATACCAGCTGATTGGAATAACGGTAAGGAATAACAGTGCGATGGACTTTCGAAAGCAACGGCATCACCTGGATTTAATAAACATTGTACGATAAGGTGAAGTGCTTGCTGTGCGCCAGATGTAATCATAATGGATTGCTCAGTCGCTTCAACTTTTAAATATTCCTTCATATATTTTACGACCGCTTGTCTTAGCGGGAGATAACCTTGCGGGTGATCGTAACTTAATGAATGCGTTAACGGTTGTTCTCGTAAAATCGTTTGTAGTTGATCGTGAGGATAAAGATTACAACCGAGCTCTCCGTTTGCAAAATCTATAATGTTTTGATTTTGTTGTACTTCTGCCCGAATATGACGAAGTAACGGTAAGTTTGGTAAAAACGTACCACCTTCTACGAAATTTCTCCAATTCGGCGTTAATGTTGGAGAAACGCCCCACATATGTGTACTTACACGTGTACCTTTACCAGTCGTACTTTCTACAATTCCCATAGCACGTAGTTCATTATAAGCAGTCGTTACTGTACTTCGGTTTACATTTAACTGTGTAGCTAATTTCCGTTCTGAAGGGAGGAAGCTACCTGGAGGAAGTTCTCCATATGTAATACGTTTTTCAATAAAGTCAACAACTTGCTGATAAATAGGGATTTTACTGTCACTATCTAGCTTCCATTCCATAAAAAACGCCTCCGTATCTTTTCACTACATCAAGTATAGCAAATTGGCTGGGTAAAAAAACAGCCAATTGGACGGTGTTTTATCCAGCCAATTTTACTATGCTAAATATGGAAGGGGAGATTCGGATGAAACGATGGCAAATGGAATGGCTCCTAGTATCAGTTGCATTAGTATGGGGAGCAAATTATACAATTGGAAAGTATGGCGTGGCGTTTATGTCATCCATTCAATTTAATAGTTTACGATTTTTAGTAGCATCACCGGTATTATTACTTATTACTTTTATGATGGAACGTTCATTACGTATTGAAAGAAAAGATTGGTTACGATTAGTAGCAGTCGGTATTGTTGGAACGACAATGTATCAAACGATGTTTATGCTATCTGTGAAATATACTTCAGCAACGAACGCCTCATTATTAATCGCAATGTCACCTATATTTACAGGGATATTAGCGGTATTACACAAACAAGAACGTTTTTCGATGAAAGTACAAATAGGTTCAATCGTAGCGTTTATTGGTGCAGCATTCGTTTTATTAACAGGACATACAGGAGGAGCTACTTACGAGTATGCATGGCTCGGTAATATAATTGGATTAGTCGCAGCAATTGCGTGGGGATGGTATCCAATATTAGCGCAACCTCTTATTACAAAATACTCCGCAATGAGAGTCACATCATGGTCTACTTTAATTGGAATTGTACCTCTCGTTATATACTGTTTATTCAACGTAAACACATTAACGTGGCCAGTAGATACGCCAAGCTGGGGCTCACTAGCATATTCAATCGTCTTTGCGACCATCTTTGGGCTAGCAATGTGGTATGTTGGCATTAGTCAAATAGGCTCAACGAAAGTAATGGTTTATATGTATCTTGTACCGTTGTTCGCGGTGATCTTTGCGGCAGTAACAATAGGAGAGCAAATCAATATGATGCAACTAGTTGGTGGCCTTATTATCTTCATAGGTTTATATGTAGTCAAAAAAGGTGGAATCAAAAAGCCAGCTCTCAATTTGAAAAAAGTAAGCTAAAGGTAAAAATGATCTCTTTCACATAGAAGGAGATCATTTTTGTTTTTGTAATAAAAGTGCTTGTTCAACGGCCCATCTTTGATGATCGTGAATGAGAAGCTCTACAGCATGTAAAGGAGACATCCACCTTAGAACATGATCCTCCTCACAGTTTTCAGTTTGCTGATGTACCATGTTCGCGATGTAAAAGAATCCATCGTTTAAATAATATGTATCTTCCTTTTCCGCATAAAAATATCGCATTGCATTACCGATATACTGCTCAATTTCAATTGCCCATCCTAATTCCTCTAGTAGTTCACGATGTAAGCATTCATCTTTTGTTTCAGTACCTTCCATACCGCCGCCGGGTAAAAAGTAGCGTTCTCCTTTTTGGATAATAGCAATCTTTGAAGAAGTTGAGTTAAAAATAATTGCATAACAACTAGGTCGTAATACATATTGCTCAGTAGGCTTTTTATAACCAAAAGTAAGTTTAGACATCATAAAATACGTCACCTCTCTATAAAATACATAAAAGGAATAATAAGGTAAAAATAGAATTGTATAAGTATAATCTTAAGAGATTGGAGTGATAACACAATGATAAATCGAAAGTGTACGCGCTGTAAAGAAATTACAGGTACATTGCACGGTGGTAAAAAAATTAAGGAAGAATTTCTATGTGAAGACTGTTTGCAAAAAGGAATTGCAAGCGGAGAAATCGAATTATCACAAGTGGAGCAAGAACAAACTTCGTATCTTTCTATAAAAATATTAAAAATAATGAGTGTGATTTATTTAATGGGATCAATTTTAATGGCTTTTTCTGCTGGATCGCTTATACATGATCCAGGGTTTGGGGAAGTATCAATTTCAGGATCAGGTGCAGTTGGTGTTATTATTATTGGATCCATATTCCAGTCTGTACTTGTATTTTGCGGTATTTGGGTATTCATCCTTTTAGTAGAAACAGTCATTAAAATATATGAAAAAATGAAGTGAGTGAGAGGGAGAAACATATGCGAGTAAGAAACATCCAAGGGGAAGATTATGTAAAGATTCATTCTGTTTTAAATGATTGGTGGGGCGGGAGAGACATGGCTGGCATGTTGCCAAAATTGTTTTTTATTCACTTTCAAGAAACGAGTTTTATCATTGAAGAAGAGGGAGAAACGTTAGGTTTCTTATGCGGATTTTTCTCACAAACGCATAAAGAGGAAGCGTACGTTCATTTTATTGGTGTCAATCCGAAGTATAGAAGAAGAGGAATTGCATCGACATTGTATTCGTATTTCTTTGATGTCGCACGTGCAAATAACCGTAAAGTTGTAAAAGCAATCACATCACCAGTTAATAAAAAATCGATACAGTTTCATAGGGAGATTGGCTTTCGAATTGAGGCTGGGGATGATGAGATAGAGGGTGTATCGGTACATACAAATTATGACGGGAACAGCGGGAGTAGAGTTTTATTTTTGAAAAATGTGTAGAGAAATAAGCTTTACCAAAACGCACTGAGTTAAATGTATATGAAAATGTTATCCGTTGCATAAAGAATGGCTGACTTTGTTAGCTTAATAGAAGCTAGTATGATAGTCGATAGGAATTTCCGTAACATAATTCATCTAAAAAAGAGGGATCTATATGAATTTTGAGAGGGATAGATATTTTTTACAGATGGCATTGGAAGAAGCAGAAAAGGCATTAAAAGACAATACATATCCAGTAGGAGCGGTTATTGTTGATGGGAATAATAATGTCATTGCAAGAGGAAGAAATAGAGTGCATCCAGAAAAAGACATAACAGCTCACGCAGAGATAGATGCTATTCGCAATGCAGGGGAAGCAATGTTTGATGCCAAAATAAAAAATGAGAAGTTTACTATTTATAGCACGTTGGAACCGTGTCCAATGTGTACAGGTGGTATTTTATTTGCAAAAATACAGAGAGTAGTCTGGTTGCTAAATGATGACTTAGGTTTTGGTGGATATAAAAAGATAAAAAATGCTTTAGTTTTCGAAGGGAAATTTAATAAAATCGACATGGTGGAAGAACCATTTGAAGACTTAAAAACAAGACAAAAAGAACTTATGAGACAATGGGAGCTAAATCCCAATAATATTATTAACTTGCGAAGGGCTATAAAAAAATAGTTGTTTCTTTAAATTAAATCGGGATACCGCCACATTACTATCAACTTAAAAAATATAGTGAAATTATATCGATTTAACAATGAAATATGGAAGAACCTATTACGAATAGAAAGCCGTCCTAAAAGTATTCTAGGATGGTTCTTTTTGTTGTGAGGAGCTAGAAGTATGGAGAATAAACAAAGTAGAAATGAGTATGTAAGACGCATACATACAGTTCAAGATTATATAGAATCCAACATAGATAGTTCACTATCCATTGAAGAGCTAGCCGATGTAGCAGGATTTTCAAAGTTTCATTTTCATAGAATTTTTAAAGGAATAGTAGACGAGCCGTTATCTCGGTATGTGAATCGCTTGAAGTTAGAAAGGGCAACAAATCTACTTACATATCGCACAGACATGACGATTACAGATATTGCGTATCACTTCGGTTTCACAGATTCAGCAGTTTTCTCTCGGACATTTAAAAGTCATTACGGTGTAAGCCCGTCTCAATATCGAAACCATAATAGCAAGAATTGCAAAGACGTAAGGGGAATTCCTCAATACAATGAATGTAAGAAGGTTCGAGGAAATGTTGAAATTGTAACAGCGGACGATATAAACGTTGCATACATAAGACATATCGGTACATATGGAGAGTTAACTATAGCTTTTCCAAAAATGATAGAGAAATTATTTCATTACGCAGCTAAGCAAAACTATCATGTATTTGAGGATACGAAAGTATTAACCATTTACCACGATCATCATGAATTTACTGAGGACTATCATTTAAGAACAAGTTTATGTATAACAATTCCGGATGCGTCCACAGTAGAAACGAGTGATATTGGAATAATGATAATACCTTCTGGAAAGTATGCAGTAGGGCATTTTGAAATATTCCAAGATGAATATAAAGGAGCATGGGACTTTATATACGGTGAATGGTTACCAAATAGCGGATATAAACCGAGAGACTCATATCCTTTTGAAGTATATAGAAATGATCCAAAGCAGCACCCAGAAAATAAACATATAGTTGATATATATGTACCTATCGAACCTTTTTAATTATAGGTTAAAGGGGAAGGAATAATGAAAACTGCTGAAAAGTTAGATCAGATTATACAAGAAGAATATAAAAACATGAATGGTATGTTAGTAGTGCAGAAAGGTAATGTTATTTTTGAAAACTATTATAACGGCCACGGTACAGATGATGCATTTCATGTAGCGTCAGTTACAAAAACGATAATCTCTGCGTTAATTGGGATATGTATAGATAAAGGCTATATAAAAAGCGTTGATCAAAGAGTAATAGAATTTTTCCCGGAATATAAACTTAAGGCATCTGAAGTAACAGTACGCCATCTTCTAACAATGACAGCACCATATCCTTTTGTAGATTGGCAGGAACCGTTAGAAGAACTATGTACACAAGAGGATTGGGTACAGTATACACTTAATAGAATGGGGAACGGCGGAGAAATCGGATCTTTTAAATACTCATCTGCAGGAGCGCATGTACTATCAGCAATTATTACGAGCGCAACAGGAAAAAGTGCGCGTGAATTTGCGAATGAACAGCTATTTCAACCACTCGGCATGAGAGAAATTCCAAACTACAATATAAAAGCATTTGGATTTGATGACTTATTCGGAAAAGATGTAAAGGGATGGGTTCACGATCCAAATGGTATTTCGACGGGCGGCTGGGGACTTACGTTAACAGCTAGAGATATGACGAAGTTTGGACAATTATATTTGAGTGATGGTACTTATAATGGGAAGCAAATTCTTTCGAAATCGTGGGTACAAGAATCAATAGCGATGAATTCAAATCATTATGGTTACTTATGGTGGTTACGAGAAGAAGATGGAATCTTTTCATACTGTGCAATGGGTGATGGTGGGAATATGGTTTGTTGTATTCCAGAGAGAGAATTGGTAGTGGTGATTGCTTCTGAGGTTATACCAAATGCGAGGGATAGATGGGAGTTAATTAAAGAGTGCATACTTCCTTATTTAAAAGATTAATGTGGTTATTTTTATGGAAGTGAGAATTAAAGGGTTTAGTTAAACTTGTTTCGTTTTTCATGATAGAAAAAAGTGTTGTGATAACAAAGTTGTGCAACTAAGGTTATAAAACTTCAACACCTATACGATTTTTAAATAATTGCAAGGTGTTGAAGTGCTTCATAATTTATTAAAGGTACTTTCAAATAAAAGCGGAAACACCTTTTTTCTTTGCTTTTTAACTATTTTCTAACTTTGTGATGTATAAGATACATCATGCCGAGTATGATTGCTAGTATTATAAATTTAATTAATTCTATTAGGCCGGCATCCCATTTATTTTGCGCTACATCTGTTAAATAAAATACATTAAACATACCATGTAAAATTGCGGGTGATATTACAGAACCACCATATTCTCTCGTGTACGTCAAAATTAAAGACAATATAAATAATAAAGAGAGATAACTTAATATTCCTACAAACTGAAACTCATAATTTTTATAAAAGATAGCTACTGGTAAATGCCATGAAGACCAAAGCGAAGCTATAATAATAGCTGTTTGCATAAATGAATATTTTTTTCGTAAATAGTAATGAAAATTCCCTCTCCATATAATCTCTTCTAATAATGCAGATAAAGATCCAATTGTAAGACCAACGAGCAAGAGAAATCCTAATTCATTCCAATTATGATATAAGAACTTTATATCATAATTATAAAAATAGAAATGGAGACATAGTCCTAGAAGTAGTGGCAATAATATAGAGAAAATTAGTGTTTTTATTTTTGGACGTGAAAATCCAAATGTATGAACTATTTTTTGTTTCACATATAATTTTTGATATAAAATAACAGCTAAAAGTGGAACAACCATCGTAACTCCTAAATAATTACGACCATTTTCTATGTTCAGTAAGATGATATATACAAAAGCTGTGAAAAAATAAATACATAATGTTGAATGATAAACTATGTTTCTATTAATATTTTTCACCTACCTAAGCATGTATAAGTAATTAATCAAATATCCGATATTTTAATTATATATGAAATGGAAATCAACAGAATGAATATTTCCATCATATGATTTCTAAAGATAGAAAAAGTATTGGGAACACATATGTTGAAATTGTAGAAAAAATTAAGCTTTCCCCGTAACTTTCCACCACAAAAAATCGTTTAACAAAAGAAAGGATTTTTAATGATGAATGGGGGAGAACCATGAAAATTTTAATACTAGGTGGTACACGATTTTTGGGAAGATCTGTTGTAGAAGAGGCTTTAAAGAGAGGGCATGAAGTTACATTATTTAACCGCGGAACAAACAAAGAAGTTTTTCCTGATGTGGAGCAGCTTATCGGTGACAGAAATGGTGATGTATCAAGTTTAGAAAATCGAATATGGGATGTTGTCGTGGATACATGTGGTTTTTCTCCACATCACATTAGAAATGTTGGAGAAGTACTTAAAGATAATATTGAACACTATATATTCATCTCAAGCCTTTCCGTATATAAAGATTGGATTCCGCATGACATAAAAGAGGACTATATATTACAACCTGAACCAACGGAAGAGCAAATAAAGGCTGTAGAGAATGGTGACATATCTCCTTATGAGCATTATGGTGCGCTTAAAGTATTATGTGAAAAAGAAGCAGAGAAGTATTGGCCGGGGCGTGTTTTACACGTAAGAGCAGGACTTCTTTCAGGGATGTTTGATTATACAGATCGACTTCCATACTGGATTCAGCGTGTAGCAAAGGGCGGAAAAGTGTTAGTACCAGGAAGAAAAAATCGTCCAGTGCAATTAGTTGATATAAAAGATGTCGCGAGATTTGGACTCGACATGGCAGAAAATAATAAAGCAGGTACATTCAATATAACAGGTCCGAATGATAAATTGACGATGGAAGAGCTATTAAAGACGTGTAAAAAGGTTACGAATAGCGATACTGAATTTGTTTGGGTAGACGAATCGTTTATGAGTGAACATAATGTGCAGCCTTGGACAGAAATGCCTTTGTGGATTCCAGAAACTTTCCCATTAGATGGTGAGACGAAGCCGTGGAGAGGCGGGTTTTCTATAAGTATCGAGAATGCTGTTAAAGAAGGACTTACTTTTAGAAGAATAGAAGAGACAGTTACAGATGTGTATGAGTGGATGGAGAGTACGGACGAATGGGAATTAAAAGCAGGTATTTCAGGGGCAAGAGAAAAGATGTTATTGGATAAGTGGTATGAAATAAAGAGAGTTTAAATAAGAATTTTGTGAAAAAAGGACTCTGTTTATTGGTTAAACAGAGTCCTAATATTAATCTACCATTCAATAGGTTCTTCTCCGCACATCTCCCATAGATTAGGAAACATTTTTTTCAAACCTTCTTCGTCATCTTCATCCCAATCTAATTCGATATCAACTTCCTCAAACTTTTCATTTGCTAAGACATGGTATAGTGTAAAGTATGTATCATCTTCATCCCCAGTCTTCTCCATGTATACTTCTTGCCCGAAATATAGAGTGAGTTCTTCAATCTCTGGGACGTCATACTCACTCAAATTTTCTAATACAGGAATTAATCGTTCTGGATCTTCAATACAAGCTTCGTATGTCTCTTTTCCTTGATATAATAACCATCCACGGAAGTAATCAAAGGTATCATCTGAACAGCCACCCATAATAATATAAGCGGCTGCCCATAAACGGGAGGTATAGGAATCTTTCAAAAGACGATGCATATGCGTATCAAAAGAAACAATTTCATGTACTGTACGCTTAGCAAGGTGAGAAGTAAGCCATTCTATTTGTTCTTCTTGGTCTTCACCTTTCGTTTTGGCACGATTAAGTAGTTCCCAAAACTCTTCTTCTGTTATCGTTTTTTCTTTTATGTAATTTCCCCCTAGAATAGGGTCTATATATCCTTTTTTACGTTTGGAAGCAACTAGTTTGTTAGCTTCTTTCATACATTCTTCTTCTGTTTCAAATTCTTTCGCTTTCACACTACCAGCTGTGCCAATCTTTCCGTAAAACACAACGTAGTCTTTTTCTTTCACAACGATTTTCCAAAACTTATTTGATTTCTCAGTTTGCTGGATTAATAACGTTTCCATTCGTACCCCCATCATGTTTTTCTAGTGTGCAATGTGATTGTAACATATGTATATACACTTGTAATGATGAAAGGGATGGTTTGGAAAATTCGAAAATTATTGAATGAAGCTGGTGAATTTAGTAATCTTATTTGTACATACATAATTGTTTTGTAATAATTTGATAGTTTGTATATAAGGGGGCATTACGGATGGATCTTACGTTTAAAGTTGAGGAAACATGTTTTAATTACCGTGTCGGAGCAATTTGTAGACAAGGTAATAAAATTTTAATTCTGCAAGGTGACGGTGAAGATTTTTGGTACGTACCAGGCGGTCGAGTAAAAATGCTAGAAAATAGTGAAGATGCGTTAAAACGAGAGCTTGTAGAAGAATTAGGTGTTCCTATTAAAGGGAAGAGATTAATATGGTCAGTAGAAAATTTCTTTACACTTTCTGAGCGAAAGTTTCATGAAATTAGTTTTTATTATGAAGTAGAGCTACATGAGTTACCTGCAAGTGGAGCGGATCAATATATTTTGGAAGAAGAGGGTAGAACGTATTTGTTTAAGTGGGTGCCAGTAGAAGAGTTAGAGGCATATAATTTACAGCCCGCGTTTATAAAAGAAAAAGTAAAGGATATAGCAGTTCATACAGAACATATTGTATTACAAGATTAAATGTATTCGGAGGGGAAAACGGTGAAGGGGACTAAAAAAGAGATACATATAAATGACAAAGTAATTCATTATACACATATCGAAAAAGGTTCTAGTACGGTTTGCTTTATGTTCTCGGGTTCAGGATACAATTACGATAAGCCGTTATTTTATTATGCAACGATGCTAATGCTAGAAAAGAAAATAGATGTTATACATATTCATTATTCCTTTGATGGACAATTAATGAATAAACCGATGGAAGAAGTAACGAAAGTAATGATGGATGATATTAATCCCGTAATAAATGAAGTGTTGAAAAATGAAAAATACAGCAAATCGATGTTTTTAGGGAAATCACTCGGAACAATTCCAATTGCGAATGATTTAATGAAGAGAGAAGAGTTTTTACAGTCGAAAATGATATTAATGACACCGTTACTGACGTTTGATACGATTTTTGATTCTATCTTACATAGTAATCATGAAGGGTTTTTAGTAATTGGAGACAAGGATCACCAATACGATGCAGGTCAAATTGATCAGTTACATAATAAAAATTTTAAAATCGATGTTATCAAAAACGCAAATCATTCTGTAAATGTTGGGGAATTTGAAACAGAGAATTCAATTACAGCGATAGCAAAAATAATAGGGAAATTGGAAGAAACAATTAAAGCTTGAATGCGTAATAATTAGTAATATACATGCAAAAGAGGTGCTTCGTGCACCTCTTTTTTTTATGTTCACATTTCAATTAAAGAAGTTTACTTGGAGAAATATTACTTTCTATGAAGCGAAGCCCGCATTAAAGAGGAATATTACTTTTCTATTTCCTATAAAAAACGGATAACAATTTTTAATATTAGTTATTACAATTTAAATACAGAAAATTCAGAAGAATTTTTAGAAACTCAAGAGGAGGTTGTTGAAAGCGTTTACTATTGTTGGAGTACAAGAAAAGGAAAATTCCCATATAAGGAGGTTATTAAGATGAAATCGATTAACCCGATGAATGTGATAGATGAGAGTCGTATTCATTCCGTGCATATTTGGTTAATATTTTGGTTGTTTATTGTAATTGCATTTGATGGATATGATGCTGTTATTTATGGAGCAACAGTACCTTCGCTCATTAAAGAGTGGGGAATATCAGATGTTACAGCAGGGGCAATTGGTAGTTATACAGCTATAGGAACAGCAATTGGAGCTGCTTTTTTTGGTTTATTAGCTGATAAAATAGGTCGTAAAAATATCATAATCGTAACTACAATCTTATTTAGTCTATTTACCTGTTTAGCTGGTTTTGCGAACGGTCCGGTAATGTTTGCGGTTTTCCGTGTTATCGCAGGTATAGGGCTTGGTGGGGTTATGCCAAATGTAATTGCTATAGCAACAGAATTCTCGCCGAAACGAGTTCGAACGGCTATCGTATCTTTTATTTTTTGCGGATATTCAATTGGAGCAATGACAGCGGCACTTACAAGTCGTACCCTTCTTACGACAGCAGGATGGGAGCCTGTTTTTTGGTTAGCGGGCATTCCATTATTGTTTATTCCGTTTTTAATGAAAAGTATTCCTGAGTCTGTTGGTTTCCTATTAATGAAAGGAAAAATAGAAGAAGCTAAAAAAGTAATAGCGAAGGTAAATCCACAATTAAGTACAGATGTGATAATTGAATTTACAAAACAACCAACTAAGGAAGCTGGATCTCCTGTAGTTAAATTATTTGGGGAAAAGCGTGCCGTAAGTACAATTATGTTCTGGATTTCATGTTTTAGTGCTTTCGTACTCATTTATTCTATGAGTACATGGTTACCAAGGCTTATGATGCAGTCAGGATACGATCTCAAATCAAGTCTCTCATTTACAGCAGTCATGCAAATCGGAGCTATTATTGGAACACTCATATTCGGTCCAATAGTAGATAAAATCGGATTTAAAAAAGTACTTGTCCCATTATTTTTCTGTGGAGCAATTGCGTTATCACTCATCGGATTTGTAAATAATATGTTTATTGGATTTGTGTTAATTTCAATAATTGGTGCTTCTTCTGTCGGACTACAAAATATGTCAAATGCATTTGTTTCTCAATATTATCCTAGTAGTATGCGCTCAACAGCGGTAGGAAGTACAATGGCCTTTGGGCGTCTTGGGGGTGTGGTAGCTCCAACTTTGGTAGGTATTCTTCTTTCCGTGCATTTATTGCCTCAATATAATTTTGCAGCAATTGCGACTGCTGCTGTAATTGGTGGTATAGCATTGTTATTTGTTAAAGAAGAACACGGAATTTACTATAAAGAGAAAAAAGAAATCGCAAGTGGAGATAACAATGTAACTACAGCCAAATAGTAAATAATCAATCCCGGGGATACATTTCTTCGGGATTTGCATTTGTTTGGTTAATAATTAGAATATTCACTTTTGTTTTATGTAACGTTTCTTATACAATAGAGAGAAAAGGTGAAATGGGGGATGGGGCGTGTCTAGTAATAAGAGAGAGAGATTAATGAAAAGAATAGAATATCATTTACGAAATACATCACGCCAGCTTATTAAAATAGATACGGAAGAAGAGGCGCTTCAATATTTAACGCATTCCTTTTGCGAAGAATTACGTTGTGATTTCGTCGCTGTGATTTTTAATGAAGGAGGACAGTTTTTGCCAAAAGCTTGGAGTGGTAACTTAACTTCTTTAGCTTCAGCGTTTCCTCTTCATTCTGATGAATGTTCTTCTAAACTACAATATCAAAGCATAACGGATCAAACGGCAGAGTCACCAGAAGTGTGTCTTCTAGCTGAAACATTGAAAAGTGCTGGGGTGGAGACTTGGTTTACTGTCCCATTAAAAGATGATATCCAGCATTTTGGTTTTTGCGTTGTTGCATTTTCAAGTTACGTTCCACTTTTAGATATGGAAATATCATTTGAAGAGTTTGGAAGAGATATAGCAGTGGCAATAGCTGTGGCTAGACAAAAAGAATCGCAGTTGAAAAAAATTGAAGGTTTTGGATGGATTAGTAAAAACCTGTCGCTAGATGTTCCGTTAGAAAAGCATGTATATGAGGTAACTTCTAAAGCAGGAATGGAAACAAATGCGGATTTTTCATGTGTTTATCTTTATAACGAAGCTGAAAATTGTTTTGTCTTTCAACCACCATCATATGGAGAAATGAAGCAACCTTATAAAATTATGATTGAGGATAAATATGAATTAAAAGAGCACTTTCCATTTTTCGAAACGATTGGTGGTGAACAGTTTACTGCGCCCATTGTTATTGATATGAAACCGATTGGGGTTTTACATGTTGAAAAGAATTGCGAAGGAGTTTTTACGGAAGCAGATTCAAAATCACTTGAAATGATTGCAAATCATTTGGCAACTATACTAGATAATGCAAGATTATATAATGGTGAAAAAGAGCATAAACAACGTCTACATTTTCTGTTAGATTACCAGCAAGCTTTATTAAAGGAAACGGTCGATGATAATAACTTTGAAGGTATTACAACAATGCTTAGTAGTCTGTTCCAAGATACAGTATTTATCTTTGATAGATTTATGCAACCTATAGCATATAATGATGAAAATGGTGGGCGTATAGCAGAACATTTATCTGAATTGGCGAGAGAAGAACGAAAACAACAACGAATGACAGATACTTTCCATATTAATGATCCGAATAATAGTGAAAATTGTTTTTCGTTTTGGATTATTAATGGAGGGGGTAATTTTTTAGGGTATTTGGCAGTGCGAAGAACGAGTGGAGGCATGGATGAATTTGATCAATTAACGGTTGATTTAGCTCGAAATATATGCTCTATCCAGTTTATTAAGCAAAAACTCGTACTTGATACGAAAGAACAAATGAAAGATAGCTTTATTAGTAAATTACTAATTGAAAGAATTGAGGATCGAGATAATATTTTACAATATGCTAACTTGTATCAGTGGAACCTTTTCAAACAACATCGAGTAGCTGTATTATCTATTTCACTTGATGAGAAAGAATTAAAGAAAGGAAACTTACTCGAACAACAAGCGAAAAAGTCGCTTATATGGGATTTAATTAAGACTCGTCTTCCAGAACTAGGGACAGGTATTTTTGCAGTATCCCATAATGATGAGCAAATATTAATTGTTCCAATAGATGAACAGAAGAAGGAATCTGATATATTTTGGGAAACGGTGTTTTATAGTATACAAAAATGGATTAACTCATCACCTATTGGATGTCGTATTTTATTAGGAATTGGTGGTATTACAAAACATTTGGAAGACTATTATATTAGTTATCAGCAAGCCGTGCAGGCTCTAAATATTTTAGATAGCCGCTTCCGAAAAAAAGGATATGCAATATTTGAAGATTTAGGTTCGTATGCTATTTTACATCATTTAAATCATTCAACAGCCGTAGAGCTGTTTGTTAAAAAACAAATTGGTCCGCTCCTTGCCTATTCAGAAGGAAAGAATATTGATTTATATAATACATTACATGTATTCTTACAAAATAATGGAAATGTAAAAAGCGCTGCAGAAGAACTTTTTATTCATCGAAGTTCTCTTCTGTACAGGCTCGAAAAGATTGAATCACTCATTTCAGTTGATTTAAATGATGCTGAAGTGAGATTTAATTTAATGATGGCGTTAAAGCTTTATGATATGCATGGTGAAGTAGTAGGGGAATTGAGGTCAATATTTTAGTTTGAATTTGATAAAAAGAGGTTTTGTATTCATACGAAATCTCTTTTTATTTTGTATATAATTGTTTTTCAAAACTTGTTACACTATAAAGGTATGTAAAGGAATTATAGATTTGAAGGTGATAGGTATGAAGAAATACAAAATAGGCGAAGTAGGAAGAGAATTTGGAGTTTCAATAGATGCTTTACGATTTTATGAAAAGAAAGGGTTCCTAAAACCAAAAAAAGATAAAGATAACGGTTTTAGATTTTATACATATGAGGATTTTGGGGTATTTTTAGCAATTAGAAGTTTTCGACAAATGGGATTTCATGTTAAAGAAATTGGATCGATTTTTAACGGTTTAGAATATGATGACATAATGAAAAAATGTAATGATAAAATAGCTGAAAAAAATGAAGCGATAAAACAGTTAGAATTAGAAACAAAGCAAATAAATGAATTTATGATTGTATTAAAAGAGTATAAAGAAAAAGAACAGAGATGGATAATTAAACCGACTGGAACGTATTGTTTTTTTAAGCACGTTCAGTTAAATGAAGGGACGTTGTGTGTAAACCCTCTATTAAAAAAATGGATGGATTTTTTACCCACAGTGTTTCCTGCATTATGTATTCCCCTAGAACAATATAAAATGAAAAATATAGATAACAGTTATTGGGTCATGGCTATTTCTGAACTGAAAATGAACGAGAACCAATTGCCAGTTGATGAAACAGTGTTACGTATAGATATGGGAGAGTGTTTACATTATCTATATGAAAAAGATGTGAATGAACCGCTATCAGCATTGATTTTAGATGAACCGTTACAAGTTATGAAGGATCTTGGGTACACTTTAAACGGAGATGTTTTATGTCGATACGTTTGTGAAATAAAGAATCAAGAAAAAACAGTTGAACAGTATGTTATTGTGATCCCTATAATGAAAACGAAAAGTGAATAATTACATATAGAAGTATAAAAAAGCATTTGATTGTTAGACAAAGTCTACAATTAAATGCTTTTTTTGAAATGATAAGATGTTTTAAAATATATTCAAATAGATTTGTAGAAAATATATGAATAAAGATATTGACCCTAGTCTTAGACCATAGTTTATATTGAACTTATAAAGAAAGCGCTTGCATAACTAAGGTGTATGCAAAGCACTTTCAATAAATATTGGAGGTTTTTATTATGAGAAATATTGTACTTTTATGTAATGCAGGTATGTCTACAAGTATGTTAATGAACAAAATGAGAGGGTATGCAGAATCAGCAGGTTATGACTGTGAAATTAATGCTTATGCATTAACGGAAGCAAAAAATGTTGGCCCAGCAGCTGATGTAATTTTATTAGGACCACAAGTACGATATGCATTAAACAATGTGAAAAGCCAATTGCCAGAAAAGCATATTGAAGTAATTGATATGGCAGCTTATGGCATGCTTGATGGAAAAAAAGTAATTGAGCAAGTGAAAACCATTTTAGGTGATTAAAAGTTTATACATAGGGAACGATTAACGAGCTGTATACGACTAATGTCAGTTTTGAAAAGTACATATATTGAGGGGGGGGGCATCGTCTGAAAAAGATAAAGAAATTTCCAATGTTATGTATGGTAGTAGGGAGCCTAGCAGGTGGTTTAGTACTTTCAGGATGTTCATCAGACAGTAAAGTTAAGACTTTAAAAGACTCAGATGTAACACTTATAACGAATGTTCTTCCGTATGGAGAAGTAGGGGCTACCGTCGTTTGTGATTTTGGGGATACAATAGATAGCTCAAAATTAACAAAAGATAGTTTTGAAGTTGAGGTGGAAGTGAATGGGAAACCTCAAAATAGAAAAATAACTAAAGTGTATACAAATAATAAGGCTGAGGTATCAGAGACTTCAAAAGACGGACAATACGTTGTGATCGAATTAGATAAAAATGATAAATATGCATCTACCTCAACATTTAATGAAGAAAAATTTTTAAGTACAAGAGATAATTTAGATTATAAATTATCTCTTACGAAAGAAATTAAAACAAAAGTAGGTGCAACTTTTAAAGCATCTGAAAAGAAAAATAAAATTTCAAATGTAGTTACTCCTGTTGTAGATGATTTTAAAAAAGGAGTATTTCAAGATGCTTCTGGAAGTAAAATGCAATACAGACTCTTTGAGCCTAAAAAAGAGCCTAACAAAAAATATCCATTAGTCTTATTTTTACATGGATCAGGTGAACGAGGAAATGACAACTATATGCAAGTTGTAGGAAATGAGGGCGCTGTAGCGTGGGCAAATCCAGAACAGCAAAAGAAAAATCCTGCATATGTGTTAGCTCCACAGGCTGAAGCAGCTGGAACTCTTACAGCATATTGGACCGAGGAACCTAACTATACTACTATGTTGAATTTACTCAAAGAAACTATCGATAAATATGATATTGATAAAAATCGCATATATGTTGTAGGTATGTCCAATGGTGGAATTGGGACTTGGAATATTATTAAGAAGAACCCAGATCTTTTCGCAGCTGCTGTTCCGATTTGTGGAATAGGAGATTTGCCGGGAAATAAGCTTGTTCGTGAATATGAACCGATGCAAGATACTTCAGCATTCAAGGATATTAAAGATATGCCAATTTGGGTCTTTCATGCAGAAGATGATCCGATAGTTGATGTGAGATATAGCAGAGATGCTGTACAAGCTATTAAAGAATTAGGTGGCTCTTTGGTTAAATATACAGAATACCCAACTGGAATCGTTCAACCAATGGGACACTTTTCTTGGGTACCAGTTTTGCAAGATAAAGAGATGATAAATTGGTTGTTTAATCAGTCAAAATAGCAGGTTACATAATATTCATTAGGAAATTGATGTTCTATTATCTGTTATGTCATATAAGGGGATTATACGATGAACAAAAAAGTTGTATCGTTTTGCGTCATTGCTTCTTTAACGGTCTCTTTGTTGGGATGTTCTCCTAATAAAACAGAGCAAGTAAAGGAGAAAAAAGAAGAAAAACCAGTTGAATTTTATTTAGTAAGACATGGAAAAACAATGTTAAATACGACTGATAGAGTACAAGGATGGGCAGATGCACCACTTACAAAAGATGGTGTTGCAGTAGCAGAGAACCTTGGGAAAGGTTTGAAAGAAGTTAAGTTTGAAAAGGCATATAGTAGCGATAGTGGGCGTGCAATAGAAACGGCGAAAATTGTATTAGATCAAAGTGGAAATAAAGATATGAAAATTAATCAAAGTAAAAATTTGCGGGAAGCATGTTTCGGTGAGTTTGAAGGGGAATTAAATCATACTTTTCGGGAAAAACTTGCGCAAGCTAATAATATGACCTATGAAGAATTTATGAATAATTTTGATATTGATATTATGCAAAAAACTGCAGCGAAGATCGATAATAGTAAACAGGCTGAAGATACTGAAACAGTCACAAAGAGAATGAGAAAAGAAGTTGATCAAATTGCAGAAGAAGTAGCAGAAGACGGCGGCGGTAAAGTGCTTGTCGTATCACATGGTATATCTTTAATGGACCTGTTATATGCAATATCTCCCGATTCCTTAAACGAGGTTGAAGAAGGGTTAGGAAATGCAAGTGTTTCAAGAGTTGTATATAAAGACGGAAAATATAAAGTTCAATCTGTAAATGATATGAGCTATGTAGAAAAAGGTAAAAAATAGACTTAACAAAATCCATATAATTAGGAGGTAATTATGAAACTGTTAGAAGGGACTAAAAACGGACTAGAACGAATCATCACACCACTAACAAATTATCTCGGAAATAGTAAAGTAGTAAATGCGATTACATCAGGGATGATGATGACAATTCCTGTTACGATTGGTGTTACATTGTTTGCTATTTTAGGTAATCTACCATTTAAAGGGTGGAAAGAATTTTTAATTCAAATTGGTTTATATACGCATATGCAAGACATGATTAGTGCGACATTAAGTTTATTAGCAGTTTATATGGTTGTCATTATCGCTTATTCCTATGCGAAAGAGGAAGGCATGAATGGAATGACAGCTGCTGTTATAGCGCTAGGTAGTTTCTTATGCTTAATGCCAATGTCTATTAAAGTAGGAGAAGAACAAATTCCAGCTATTTTAAATCAATATTTAGGTAGTGATGGGATATTCGTTGCCATGATTATCGGGGTTCTCACAAGCAAATTGTACTGTTCATTAAAAAGAAAAAATATTGGAGTGAAATTACCAGAATCGGTACCACCTATGGTAGCTGATGCGATTAACCCAGTATTTATTTCAATCATCATCTTCACGATTATTTTCTTTATTAGAGTAATATTTGGCTATACTCCATATGAAAATATCTTTAACTTTGTGGGTCAAGTTATTGCGTTACCTGTAAAAGTAATTGGATCGTCTGTATGGTCAGTTATTGCTATCTTTACTTTTATGAATTTATGTTGGTTCTTCGGTTTACATCCAGCACCAATCATAAATGTTTGGTATAGTGCGACGGCTCCGTTATTTACAGCAGCAATTACAGCTTTCGCTTCAGGAACACCTTTTTCAGAAATTCCTTACTTAGCATTTACTTTAATGCATTTTGCAGTTTTCATTGGTGGAACAGGAAATACGTTAGGTTTAGCAATAAACCTACTATTTGCGAAATCGGAACAATATAAATCACTTGGGAAAATTGGTATCGTCCCTAATATCTTTAATATTAATGAACCGATTGTATTTGGGTTACCGCTTGTTCTAAATCCAATATACTTTATCCCGTTAGTATCATCTTCAATAGTCGGCGGGTTAATTGGTATCGTATTCCTTAAAATCACGGGAATTCTATCTAACTTTAACCCACTTATTCAATTGCCATGGGTAACACCAGCACCTTTTGCAGGTTATATTTCTGGTGGTTGGTTATTATGTATCATGACAGTTTTAATCATTATCTCTCAAGTCCTATTATATTATCCGTTCTTTAAAATGGGAGATAAGAAAGCTTATGAGGCAGAACAACAAGCAGCAACACAGCAATAATCATGTATCCTACAGTATCCCGCTTGGTGTGGCTAGTAATCAGTGGGGATGAACAAAACCACATTTATTGTTTTTTCGAATTATAAAAATAAAAAGATGTTAGGAGAATCGTTATGGAACAAAATGAATTAGTAGTATTTCAAATTATATCAGCAGTAGGTAGCGCACGATCATCGTATATTGAAGCAATTCAAGAAGCAAAAATGGGTAACTTTGAACAAGCAAGACAATTAATGAATGAAGGTAGTGAAACGTTTATTGAAGGCCATAGAGCACATGCTGGATTGATTAGTAAAGAAGCGGCTGGTGAAAAAGTAGAAGTAAGCTTATTGCTAGCACATGCAGAAGATCAATTGATGAGTGCAGAAGGATTTAAAATCATTGCAGAAGAGCTTATTAGTGTTTATGAAACATTTTTAGTGAAACAAAATTAATAGAAACAAACTATCACAATACTATTTTTGAAAGGGAAAGGTAAAACATGCTCAATACTACATTTAAAAAAGACTTTTTATGGGGGGCTTCCACAAGCGCCTATCAAGTAGAAGGTGCTTATAATGAAGATGGAAAAGGCCTTTCTGTTCAAGATGTAAAGGTTATTCCTGAAGGTACGTCGGATTTCAAAGTTTGTAGTGATCATTACCATCATTTTAAAGAAGATATAAAGCTTTTTTCTGAATTAGGATTGAAAGTATATCGCTTTTCTATAGCTTGGACTCGAATTCTTCCAAATGGAACTGGAGAAGTGAATGAAAAAGGCATTGCGTTTTATAGTGATCTTATTGATGAATTGCTGAAGTATGATATCGTACCGTTAGTAACGATGTATCATTTTGATTTACCGTATGAATTAGAGAAAAAGGGTGGCTGGAGTAACCGTGCTACTATCGATGCTTTTGTTAAGTATTGTGAAATTCTATTTGATCGATTTGGAGATAGGGTAAAGAATTGGTTAACAATTAATGAGCAGAATATGATGATTTTACACGGTGGAGCTATTGGTACATCTGTATTATCTCAAAAAGAGTTATATCAACAAAATCATCATATGTTGTTAGCGGAGGCAAAGGTGACAAACTTATGCCATAAGATGATACATGATGCAAAAATTGGTCCAGCTCCAAATATTAGTTATGTGTATCCGAAAACATGTAAGCCGAATGATATAATTGCAGCGCAAAATTGTAACGCAATTCGTAACTGGTTATACCTTGATATGGCTGTATATGGACGATATAACAATATTGCTTGGAATTTCATGAAAAGTAAAAACATCGAACCAGAAATTTTAGAGGGAGATATGGATATTCTATCTAGTTCTAAACCAGACTATATTGCCTTTAATTATTATTCTTCTATTACTGTAAGTGAATATGATGAAAACTTTGTAATTGATGAAGTTGGTGATCAACAAATTGAAGTAGGTGAAGAAGGCTTCTTCATGGGTGATGATAATGAATTTCTAGAGTTAACGGATTTCGGTTGGGAGATTGATCCGATTGGCTTCCGAGCTACATTAAGAGAAGTAAATGATCGTTATAACTTGCCAATTATCGTTACAGAGAATGGAATAGGCGCTTATGACAAAGTAGATGAAAATGGGTCAGTGCAAGATCATTACCGAATTGATTATTTGAAAAAACATATTGAACAGATGGAATTGGCAATTGCAGACGGAGTTTATGTAATTGGTTACTGCCCTTGGGCTGCAATTGATTTAATTTCTACGCATCAAGGTTTCAGAAAAAGATATGGTTTTATTTATATAAATCGTGATGAAGACGATTTAAAAGATTTAAAAAGAATAAAGAAACAAAGCTTCTATTGGTATAAAGAAGTTATTTCATCAAATGGAAAAGAACGATAACATATAGTTTCGAATTTCACATCATAGAGTGCGCGCCTCAAGAAAAAATTATTTACTTTGAGGTGCGCGCTTTTTATATGTAAAATAACTATACCTTTCGCTTGATAAGGTATAAAGCCGTTTGAATTAGAATGAATACCCTCAAAATGTATGAAAGAAATATATGTATTTCCTACACTATGTACATACAAAAACTTTTTGGATATAGATATAATTTAATTACAGAATATTTAAAAATTTATTTGAGGAGGTAGCAAAATGGCAATTCAAACAATTGGCATTGTCGGTGCAGGATCTATGGGTTCTGGCATTGCAAATTTAGCTGCATTACATGGATTTACGGTTATTTTACATGATATTGAAGAGCGTTATTTAGATAATGCAATACAACGTATAAATGGTTTTATGACTAAGAGTGTTACAAGAGGAAAGATGACGGAAGAAGATAAAGAAAAGGCGCTTGGCCAAATTCGACTCACTACAACTTTAGAAGATATGAAAAATGCGGATGTAATTATTGAAGCAGTGTTAGAAAAATTAGAGTTGAAGAGAGAAGTGTTTGCAGCACTGGATCGCATAGTTCCTGAAGGGGTTATACTTGCGACAAATACTTCATCTATGTCAATAACAGAAATCGCGTCAGCGACGAATCGTCCAGAGCGAGTAGCAGGTATGCACTTCTTTAATCCGGCACAACTTATGAAACTTGTAGAAGTTGTTCGCGGCTATAAAACGAGTGATGAAACAGTCGAAGAATTGAAAGCGTTATCTAAAAAACTTTCGAAAGAACCAGTTGAAGTAAAGAAAGATTCACCTGGATTTATTGTAAATCGAATTATGATTCCGCAATTTATTGAAGCAATTAAATTGCTTGAAGATGGGGTTGCGTCTGCAGAAGATATTGATAAGGCTGTTACACTGGGCCTCAATTATCCGATGGGGCCGTTTACACTACAAGATTTTGCAGGTGTAGACATTGGCTATCACGTGATGGAGTACTTCAAAGAAGAATTAAATAATGATCAATACGCGCCGCCGCTTCTTTTAAAACAACTAGTTAGAGCAGGTAGACACGGCAAAAAAACAGGTGCAGGTTTTTATGATTATGAATAAAGAATGGGGGATTTAGTTATGAATTATGAATTTTTAATTTGTGATATTGAAAATAAAGTTGCAATCGTTACGATTAATCGACCACCTGTAAATCCGTTGAATACACAAGTGTTTCATGAACTTTCCAGTCTATTTGGCGAACTAGAGGCGAATGAAGAAGTACGAGTAATCGTTCTTACAGGAAGCGGAAGGAAAGCATTTGTCGCAGGCGCTGATATTAATGAAATGGCAGCACTTGATCTTGTCGGTGTAAACAAAATGAATAAAACTTCACGAACGGTATTTAGCAAAATTGAAAATATGTCAAAACCAGTTATCGCTGCAATAAATGGATTAGCTCTTGGTGGTGGTTTTGAACTTGCACTCGCATGTGACTTACGCATTTGTTCGGATCAAGCAAAATTCGCTTTTCCAGAAGTAGGACTCGGAATTATTCCTGGAGGCGGAGGTACACAGCGTCTTCAAAAGATTGTCGGCCAAGGTATAGCGAAAGAATTACTTTATTTCGGAGATATGTTTGATGCAGAGCGTGCTTTCGATTTACATATTGTCAATAAAGTAGTGCCTGCGGAAGAGTTGTTTGAAGCGGCAAAGGAGTGGGCATATAAATTGGCAAAAAAACCACCAGTAGCACTTCAAATGTTAAAGACGGCGGTGAATGTAGGAAGTAATGCTGATCTTGAAACAGGCTTAATCATTGAAAGCACCTGTTTTGGAAATGCATTCGCAACAGAGGATCGTAAGGAAGGATTACAAGCATTCGTTGAAAAAAGAAAACCAGTTTATTTAGGGAAATAATGAGGTGAAAAGGATATGAAAGAAATTGTTTTATTAGAGGGAGCAAGGACTCCATTCGCTGAAATTTCGGGATCATTTCGGGGATTAAATGCAACAGAATTAGGGGCAATTGCCGCTAAGGAAGCAATACGTAAAGCTTCTATATCTGCTGAAGATATTGATCAAGTTGTATTTGGTAACGTTCAGCAATCTAGTAAAGACGCACATTTATTGGCAAGGCATGTTGGTCTAAAAGCTGGAGCACCTATTCATGTACCAGCTTTGACAATCAATCGACTTTGCGGAACTGGTGTTGAATCTATTTTAACGGCTGCTCGTTATATTCTTAGCGGGGAAGCAGAAGTTGCACTTGCAGGTGGAACGGAGAACATGAGCCAAGTGCCGCACGTAATACCCGGAATGAGATGGGGAAGCCCGCTCGGTGGTCCAGCTATAGAAGATTGGTTATGGGATGGCCTTTATGATACGTACGGCAAATGTACGATGGGAGAAACAGCTGAAAACTTGGCTGCAAAATATAACTTAACGAGGGAAGAAGTAGATCGGCATGCACTCTCTAGTCATGAACGAGCTCTTGTAGCAAGGGAAAATGGGTATTTCAAAGAAGAGATTGTTCCAGTAACAGTGAAAGGAAGAAAAGGAGAACAGGTCATTGAAGAGGATGAGCATATCCGTCATACGAGTCTAGAAAAACTTGCAAAGTTAAAACCTCGTTTTGTGGAAAATGGTGTCGTAACTCCTGGTAGTGCAAGCGGAATGGTGGATGGTGCAGCTGCCGCTGTTTTGGCATCAAGTAATTTTGCAAATGATAGAGGATTAAAACCGATTGCTAAGCTTATTTCTTGGGCTGTTGTAGGAGTAGAACCAAAGTATATGGGAATTGGTCCAGTGCCAGCAATTCAAAGTGCATTAGAAAAAGCAAATTTAACTTTGGCAGACTTAGACTTGATTGAAATTAATGAAGCATTTTCTGCGCAATACTTAGCTTGTCAAAAAGAATTAGGATTCGACCTTAATAAAGCGAATGTAAATGGTGGGGCAATTGCAATAGGTCATCCACTTGCTGCAAGTGGAACGAGAATTTCTCTATCCTTAATTTATGAATTAAGAAGAAGAAATAAGAAATATGGAGTATCCGCTGTTTGTATTGGCGGAGGACAAGGAATCGCAGCGATTTGGGAAGCGTTGTACTAGAGAGAAAAACCAGGGAGAGTCCTTCCTGGTTTTACCTACATCGTTTCTTAAAGTGAAAAATTCGGGCAAGTTGGTAAGACGATAGAAAGTGAGTGGGGAAATGAAAAAGGATAAAAACGTATTATCGGTGTATGAGCTATTAGAAACGGTGAGTTCATCTTACGGTGAAAAAGAAGCAATATATGATTTAACGAGACGAATTACATACAAACAATTGAAATATGAAGTAGATTGTTTGGCTACGGCTTTTAAGAGACTAGGAGTAGGTAAAGCAGACCGTATCGCAGTATCTCTACCAAACTGGTCCGAAACAGTAGTAATCTATTTTGCAGCTGCGAAATTGGGAGCGATAATCGTTCCATTTAACCCAAAATATAAATCATATGAAATTGAATATATATTGGAAAGTTCAGCTCCAAAACTATTAATAGCTTCAGGGGAATTTGAAAAGAATTTTGGATTTGAAAAAGTCGTTAATAAAGTACAAAAGGTTATTACAGTACGGTTTTCGCAAGAGAATTACTGTTCATATGAGGAGTTAATTCGTACAGAAAAAATGGATTTTGAACCAGTTCATATAAATGTGAACGATGATTTGTTTTGTATTTTATATACGTCAGGTACGACGGGAACTCCAAAAGGTGTAATGGTTACACATTGTGCCGTTGTACAATCTGCACGAACGATAGGAACAGAGCTGCATTGCACACAAAAGGATGTATTCATTATTTCAGCACCACTATTTCATATTTTCGGTATGGCAATTAATATGCTTTGCGCAGTAGCGATGGGGGGACGGATTATATTACAAGAAAAATTTCACCCACGCGAAACTTTACAATTAATTGAGCAAGAAAAGGTAACCATCCAAAAAGGTGTACCAACTATGTTTATAAAGGAACTAGAGTTAGAGGACTTTGATAAATATGATTTATCTTCATTACGCGCCGGGTTAGTTGGTGCAGCACCTATTCCAGCAAAAACAGTGATGGAGATTCGAGAACGGATGGGCATTAACCTTTGCCAATCATTTGGGATAACTGAAACGGTTTCTATTACGATGACCTCGTATGATGATACAAAACAGAACATAACAGAAACCCTCGGAAAGGCAATCCCAGGGGTAACATTAAAAATTGTAGATGAAAATAGAGTAGTGCTCCCGCCTGGAGAAGTAGGAGAAATTGCAGTTAAGGGATTTGGAGTTATGAAAGGCTATTATAATATGCCTGAACAGACAAAGCAGGTTTTAGATAATGAAGATTGGTATTATTCAGGAGATTTAGGCACACTTGATTCCGAAGGGTATTTAAGGTTCGTAGGACGGAAGAAAGAGATGATTATAAGGGGTGGACTTAACGTTTATCCCCAGGAAATTGAGGCAGTCATTATGAAACATCCAAAAGTAATCGAAGCGGCAGTTGTAGGCCTTCCAGATAAAGTACTAGGGGAAGTTGCTTGTGCGGTCATACGTTTAAAGAATGGGGAAGTAAGTACGGAAGAAGAAATGAAAATCTATCTTAAAGAGAGAATGGCAATTTATAAATTACCAGAGAAAGTGATCTTTACTGATGAATTTCCTGTCACTGCAAGTGGGAAAATTCAAAAGTTGAAATTGAGAGATCAAGTATCTTCAAATATTAGTCCAACAGTGTAATAGATAGGAGGTAGATGAAATGGAAGAGTATACTTTTCAAGTAAGATGGGGAGATACAGATGCGGCGGGCATTGTGTATTATCCTAATTTTTATAAATGGATGGATGAAGCAACTCATGAATATTTTAAAAAAATTGGTTTTCCTTCGGTTGAACTTTACGAAGAACAACAAATTGGTTTGCCGTTATTAGAAGCAAAATGTCAATTTAAGTCACCTCTTCGTTTTGAAGATCAAGTAATTGTGAAAAGTACTGTGAACGAATTGCATAATAAAGTTTTTACAATTCAGCATGTTTTTGTAAAGGGAGAACAGGTTGTGGCAGAAGGTTATGAAACTCGTGCATGGACTTCTTTTAAAGAAAAAGTGAAAGCGCAACCAATACCTGAATATATTCGGCAGAAGATGATGCCGGAGATAAAAACTGTAGAAAGTTAAAGAAGAACGAGTAAGGATACTATACCGTAACGAGAAATTGTTAATAAAGGGGAGATAATGATGGGAAAAGAAAAAAAATATGATGCCATTGTAGTTGGGGCGGGACCAGTCGGACTTGTAGCAGGACTTGCATTACAAAAGAAGGGGATATCAACGTTAGTAATTGAGGCAGATTCATATGGAAGACCACGTCCAGGAAGTAGAGCAATTTATTTGCATAGTGCTTCGTTAAAACTACTAGAGGAAACTGCAGAAGGCCTCGGTTTTACACTTGCTCGTAACGGAATTATTTGGCCTGTAAAACGAACGTTTTATAAAGGGAAAGAAGTATATGTAAGAGATTACGGTAAGGATGAAAACCTTAAGTTTAATCGATTGCCCCATTTCACAGCACTTCATCAAGATGAAATCGAAAAACATATGTATGAGGCGTGTATAAAAGAAGGAGTTGAATTCCTTTGGGATGCCCCGGTTAAGAAGTTACACATTACAGATTCTGGAGTAGAACTAACAATCACAAATGACGAAATCTTAAAGGCGCAGTATGTAATTGGATGTGATGGAGCACGTTCAATAGTAAGAGAGCAAGCAGGATTAACGTTTGAAGGCCCACGTACAGCAGATACTTTTATCGTCGTAGATGCAAAAGAAGATGAAACAGATCCACTTCCTTTAGAAAGAATATTCCATTATCAGCATCCAGCTATGGGGGGAAGAAATGTAATGTTTGTTCCGTTTAAAGGAGGATGGCGTATCGATTTGCAACTGCTTGAGTCAGATAACCCAGATGATTATACAAATATTGAAAGTGTTAAGAAATGGTTGCCGAAAGTCATGGATGCTAAGTACGCTGAGAGGATTACGTGGGTGTCTTCCTATCGTTTCCATCAAGTAGTGGCAAATTCATTTACTGACGAAAAATGTCGTGTTCTTCTAGCTGGAGAAGCAGCGCACTTATTTGCCCCATTCGGAGCACGTGGATTAAACTCTGGAATTCCAGATGCTATTCTAGCCGCGAGAGGTATTGAGAAAGCACTACAATCTAACTCTGAAGAAGAGCGGGTGAACGCGATTGGAGCAGCGGCAAATGAACGCCGAATTGCAGCGCAGTGGAACCGCGATGCATCAACTACAGCACTTCATCACCTTCAAGGGAGTTCTCCTGAAATGAATATGAAACGTGATATTGCTGCTTCACTGGTATCTATCGTTCCGAGGCTGGGAAGATGGCTTGACGAAGGCCCATATGGACCGAAATTTGGACCTCCTGAACTGACGACAAAATATTAAAATGATAAAAAAATTAGATAAGTACTGTGAAAGGAGCGATAAGAAATGGCTTTGTCTCAATTCATAAATGAAGAAAAGTATGGTTCCCATGCCCGTTCTACAAATGGAATGATTGAGCGGTTAATGACGATGAACTGGTATAGCAACATTGGACAGCAAAATTTAGAGGCTGAGAAAAAAATAGATCAATTTATGTGTGCTCTAAACAATAGTGAATATGAAATTAAATGGATTTCAAGAAACCAATTAAGTGAGACAATTGAACGAATTTCATTTGAAGATAATGATTTATGGGGGGTGCTAGCAGAAGTACCAGATCATTTGAAAGAAAAAATTATAAGTGTAGGTAACGAAAAACTTCTTATAGATGTTGTAGATAAAGTACCAGAAGCAATTTTTCACGGTGTTTATAAAGAAGCGTTCAAACATTTTGGAGAGGAAAAAGTAGTGAAATTTCTAGTTGGGCATGCGATGTACATAAGTACTGTTGCATGTGCTGCTGAATTAGCTGAAGAAAAAAATGTGTTTCTGCCAATAGTAGAGTTATTAGAATTGGGACATATACCACTTGGTCCAGAGCGAAATACTTTTTATCTTTTATAACAAAAAGTGGGGCGGGAAAGTTATATGTTATCATCATTCTCGATTATTTGAGACGGTAGAACTTTCAATCATTTAAAGGAAAGGGAGATTACTATGAAACTTGTTACTTTTACACATAATGGAGAAACGCGAATTGCTGCTTTAGAAAATGGGAAATTGATTGATTTGCATGCTGCTTTTAAAACGAAATTGGCAAGTGAAGGGAACCTTCGGGCTATTCAAATTGCAGAAGCACATATTCCAAAAGATATGAATGGATTCTTACAAGGTGGTACGGAAAGTATGAATCTAGCAAAAGAGGCAATAGATTATGCACTTATGAAAAACCATAAAGAAAAATTGGTATTTGAAGAAGGTGAAGTGAAAATTGAGGCCCCGGTACCTTCGCCAGGAAAAATTATATGTGTAGGTCACAATTATCGTGAGCATATTTTGGAAATGAAACGAGAATTACCCGCCTTTCCGGTTATCTTTGCAAAGTTTGCGAATACAGTAGTCGGTCCGCAAGATGATATTCCGTTTTATCCGATTTCAGAACAATTAGATTATGAAGCTGAATTTGCTTTTGTAATTGGAAAGCGTGCCCGAAATGTTTCAGAAGAAGATGCCCTCCAATATGTAGCTGGTTACACAATTGTAAATGATATTACTTATCGTGATATTCAGCGCCGTACAATTCAATGGCTTCAAGGGAAGACCGTTGAAGGAAGCGCTCCAATGGGACCATGGTTAATTACCTCAGATGAATTAAAGAACCCATCTGGTTTGGAAATCGTATTAACGGTAAATGGGGAAAAACGTCAACAATCTAATACTGCTAATTTAGTATTCTCGGTACAATACCTCGTTTCGTTTTTATCCGGTCTAATGACACTAGAGCCAGGGGACGTCATTTTAACAGGTACGCCAGGTGGTGTAGGAGTTGCACGTAATCCGCAAGTATTTCTTAAAGATGGAGATATCGTTCGAATCGAAGTTGATGGAATAGGTGTGTTGGAAAATAAAGTGAGACAAAAGTTAGAGGTGCCAGTACTATGACGAAAAACTTACAAGTCCACGCGGCCGAGTCTATTTATGAATCAATTAATAAGATAAAAACGATTGTTAAGCCTTTACCAGAGGAAATTATCTATTGGAAACCTTCGGAAAATGAATGGTCAATTATGCAGATCATTACACATGTAGCGGAAGCGATTCCGTATTGGGCAAAAGAAATTAGCAATATTAAAGTAAATCATGAAAACTTATGGGGCCGTGGTTTAACGGATGAAGTGCGCCTACAAGCAGTTTCAGAAGAGAATATTCATAATCAGTCTATAGAAGAAGTCATTCAGCAGCTGTCTTCTATACCACTCACGATAGAAAATGTACTGACTACATTAACAGACGAAGAGTTACATATTCAGGCTCCGAGTCGTAATCCTCGTTTTAACAATAAGTCGATTGATTTTATTGTGAATCACCTCATCGTAGAACATACAGAAAAGCATTATAAACAAATCGAACGGAATTTATGTAAGTTTAATGAACGATAAAGGAGGCAAATAAAATGGCGGAAAAAAATGCTTTTTTTGAAAGTACACTCGTACAAGATTTCAATCGTGATATAGAACAATATCATCTCGGACCACTTTGGAATGCGATCCCTGATTTAATGAAACATACACCAGAACCTCATGCGCAAGCATACCTTTGGAAATCTGAATTGCTCCAAAAGAAGTTAACAGAAGCAACGCAAATATTTACACCAGACCGAGGGGGAGAACGCCGGGCTATCTACTTACAAAATCCAGGACTTAATTATAGAAAACCTTGGGGTTGGGCATCGACTACACAAACGTTATATGCAGCGGTTCAATTGATACAACCCGGTGAAACTGCTCCATCACACAGACATGTACAGAATGCTTTGAGATTCGTCATGGAAGGAGAAGGGGCATATTCAATTGTTCAAGGAGAACGTATTTTCATGGAACGAGGAGACTTTTTAACAACTCCAAATGGACTGTGGCATGGACATGGTCATACAGGTGACAAACCGATGATTTGGATGGATTGCCTTGATATTCCGACCATTTATTATCTCGGCGGTACGTTTTTTGAGCCATATCCAGAAAAAATTGAACAGCCTAATGTGCCGGACAATTATACTGCTCAGTGCTATGAAGGTGGAATGGTTCGACCGGTTTCGGACCGATATGCAAAGAAAGCGCCACTTAGTTCTTACAAATGGGCAGGGACGGAAGCAGCGCTTAACGGATTAAGTCGTTTTGAACCAGATGCATACGATGGTTATGCGGTTGAATATATAAATCCATCGAATGGTGAAACAGCGTGTCCAACGATTGCAGCTTGGATGCAAAAATTGCCGAAGGGATTCAAAGGAAAAGCGCATCGCCATACACATGCATCAATCTATCATGTGCATGAAGGATCAGGATATACGATAATTAATGGTGTTCGCTTCGACTGGTCTAAAGGCGATTTCTTTGTTGTACCAAACTGGGCATGGCACGAACACGTTGCACTAGAAAATAGTTATGTATTTTCAACAAATGATCTTCCTATTTTAGAAAAATTCGGGTTAGAGCGGAAACAGGAATATGAGAACAATAATGGATATCAAACAATTACAGGGGAGTTTGAACCAGCCCTACCTTAATATTATTGTATACAAAAAGCGCCCTCTTGTAAGGAACATATCATACAAGAGGACGCTTTTTTCTATTTGTTAATTAATAAGCTTTCAAAACATGAAGCAAATAATCTTTCCGGTTCATCGGATTATAATCAACACGTTTTCGAGTAGGGAAGGGAGGCTTCAGTTTTGCGAAACCGGTTGGCCTCGTTGTAAAGATACCTTCTCCTTCTGTAAAGGAATGGAGCATTCGTTTAAAATCCTCTGTTTTCGCAACAGGTAATGATCCTGTTAACTGGTAAGAATCATTATTGAATATAGGCTCTGCAAAAGTTGCTGGCATGGCAGCGAGCTTATACATCGCGGTACTAATTGCATGCTCCGGTACAGTCAATTCAAACTCGTCTACTGGTTCATATACACATGTTTCAGCTTGCTTTAAAGCATCCATTAAAACGAGCGGTGTTAAGTTTCTAAAGTCACTCGCTGTTGTGACAGGACTAGCATAACCAGTATGTGTAAGTGTGACGGAAATGTCCTTAACTTCCCATCCGTACAAACCTTGTTTTAACGTTTGGAATACTGTATCTTCAATTGCTTTATGAAATGCTAAAGGCAATGAACCAAGCTCAACACCTAAGTTATACGTTATGCCAGAGTTAAGTTCACCACGTTCAATTTTAAAACCAATTGTTGCGTAAAATGGATTCGCTTTTTCACCCATTACTTCAATGCTATTACCTACGCCAATTGGTTTCTCAATACATACAACTCGTGTATTTGAAAAAGTAACCTGCAAATTATATTTCTCATAAAGTGTAGTTTCAATCACTTCTTTTTGTACTTCACCGAACAGGCGAATGTATAGTTCGTTATGAACATCGTCTTTCCACACTTTAATGAGTGGATCTTCTTCACATAGTTCCATAAGTGCAGCGTATAAATCGTGAATTCGTTCTTTTGGTATTGCATCAATGGCTGCTTCCATTTGTGGTTCGGCAAAGTGAATGTCTTTTATATAATCAGTCCGTTCACCGATAATATCACCAATTTTTATATCACTCAGTCCCCACACTTTGCAAAATTCTCCACTAGGAACGGTAGAAGTTTGAACGGCATCTCCATTATGAAATATGCACATTTTTTTAATCTTTTCCTTATGTGGTAGAGACTCATTGCGCTGTATATCCACATATTTTCTAACGTGTAAACTACCTGAAAAAAGTCTTACATAAGCAATCTTTTCTCCAAATGGTTCACGTTCAATTTTAAAAACAACACCGGATAACCTTTCATTGTCTGCCGATTTATTAGCTGGAAATAGGTCTGAAATATTTTCGAGCAGTTCAGTTACACCTATACCTGTCATTGCTGAACCGAAAAAAATTGGATACACATTTGCTTGCTGTATTTGCTTTTCGAGTTCTTCTCTTAATAAAACGTCCGGTACGATTTCATTATTTACATATGACTCAAGTAATGATTCATTATAAGGTGCTAATCGTTCAATACAATCGTCATATGATTTATATTCAATAATAAGAGCTTCTTTTGTTCCTTCGTTTTGGGCAGAGTAAAAGGGGAATGCTTCATTTGAAAGAATTGTTTTTATTTGCTTTACAACTTTTTCACTATTTGCGCCACTACAATCAATTTTATTAACGAATAAAATAGTCGGTATGTTTAGTTTCTGTAATGTTCGCATTAAAATTTTTGTTTGTGCTTGCACACCTTCAACGGCAGAGATAACTAAAATCGCACCGTCTAAAACGCGGAATGATCGCTCCACTTCAGCGATAAAATCAGCGTGTCCAGGTGTATCAATGACATTTACTTTTAAGTCATTTATATAGAAAGAAACGACAGATGCTTTAATCGTAATTCCGCGCTGTCTTTCTAATTCCATTGAGTCAGTTTGTGTGCTTCCGCTATCAACTCGGCCAACTTCTTGAATTACATTCGTTTCATAAAGAATACGCTCAGTCAAACTCGTCTTGCCAGCGTCTATGTGCGCAACAATCCCTATATTTATTGTTGTCATATATAAATATCCTCATTTCATTTTCCATTTTCATTTCCTCATTTCTATTTGTGTATTGCCGCATTACAATCACTCTCCAGTCATTTAAATTAGTACTATTATAATGTAATTTACATTTTTTGTAACGCGATAAAGCGCCTTAATTTGGAAAAATATAAATGAAAACAAAATGCTTGCATTCTTAATCGATATAGATTATATTAATTGATACATCAATTATTGATACATCAAACGTTTTTGATTTGGATGTAAAGGAGGGTTAATATGACAAGTTCATGCTCAAAAGAAGCGATTATTTTATATAAATTACACTTTCTAAATAAAGAAGTAAGTTCGAAGTTTGAAGGGTGTACGGGTATGAGCCAGTCTCGATTAGAGCTTATACTTCAGTTATATGAAGTAGGTGAAATTAGTCAAAAAGCACTTCAACAAGAAGTGAATATTGATAATGCGGCGATTACGAGGCATTTAAAACAGCTAGAAGCAAACGGAATGATTGTAAGACGTAAAAATCCAGACGATAACAGAATTACGTTAGTTTCTCTTACTGAAGAGGGACGAAATAAAATTCAAGCGTTTCAAGAGGAAAAAGAACGTTTTGCAGCATCTGCATTTAAAGGATTAAGTGAAGAAGAACGCGACAATCTTTTAAATATGTTAAATCACATTCAAGAAAATATAAAAGAATTATAAAAAAGGGAGAATACAACTATGACTAACTCAGTAAAAACAAATGATTTTAACGAAATTTTAACAGGACGTCGTTCAATTCGTAAATACGATTCTTCAGTGAAAATTAGCAAAGAAGAAATGACAGAAATTCTTACAGAAGCAACACTTGCACCATCTTCAGTAAACATGCAACCATGGAGATTCGTAGTGATTGAAAGTGACGAAGCAAAAGCAACACTTGCGCCACTTGCGAAATTCAATCAATCTCAAGTAGAAACGTCTTCAGCAATGATCGCTTTATTTGGTGACTTAAACAATTTTGATAACGCAGAAGAAATTTACGGTACAGCAGTAGAGCGTGGTTTAATGCCAGCTGAAGTAAAAGAAGATCAAATGAAAAAACTTTCAGCTTACTTCTCAATGGTTACACCAGAAGTAATGAAAGAAACTGTTTTAATTGACGGTGGTCTTGTAGCAATGCAATTTATGCTAGCAGCTCGTGCTCACGGCTATGACACTTGCCCGATTGGCGGATTTGAAAAAGATCAAATCGCAGAAGCTTTCGGACTAGATAAAGAACGTCACGTACCAGTAATGTTAATTTCAATCGGAAAAGCTGCTGACAGTGGTTACCAATCAGTACGTCTCCCAATTGAAAAAGTTGCTGAGTGGAAGTAATTTCAAAGAAATAAGTGGAATATGAAAGGGGAAACACCATGATTATTATTCACGCAATATTTCAAGTAGATCCAGCGAAACAACAAACATTTTTAGAAGAAGTTCAACCATTACTTCATGGTTCAAGAGAAGAAAGTGGAAATGTATCTTATGATCTTTATAAAGATGTAGAAAAAGAAAATGTGTATACGATGGTAGAAGTATGGAAAGATGAAGTAGCAGTTGCGAGTCATAATACGAGTGAACACTTCACATCTTTCGTTAGCAAAGTAAAACAGTTGTTAACTGCTCCTCTTGATATAAAAGCTTATAATGGAGAGTTAGTGAAATAATAAGGTAGAAAAAGATGACTTTAGCATATGGCTGAGGTCATCTTTTTTGTATAAGTAGAATCTACTTTCGATACAGTTATGTTGAAATAGAAGATTTGCTCGTATCTTTAGTAACAGTGATTAATTGTATGTTAACTTTGAATATTCTGTTTATAGGGATATTTTCCTGTGGTATAATTTTCTTGTAAATAAATGGTAGATGGGAGTAAGTAGTGGGAGAATTTCAAAGTAATTTGCATACGGCAACGCAACTTGCAACGAAAATGAGAAATGCTTCGGATAGAATGCAAAGTGCTACTAGTCGCTCTATAAATAAGGCAACGCGTACTACACTATCTGTGAACTTTAAAGCACAAGAAGCAAATCAACAAAATTTACAAATCACGAAACAATTTTGCGCTGCTTTTCAACAGACGATTGATAATATCCATTCCGTAGCAAATGAATTTGAAAAAATGGATAACGGACTTCAAAAGACTTTTCAATAATGTAACGGCCTACGTAAATGGGAAAAGGTAGGGAGAAAAGATGAGTCAAGAACTTGAAATGAAAATAAGTCAATGTAATCAAAAATTACGAATTATATTTGAAGAACAAAATGAAAACCGAATTGCGCTGCAAAATCAAGAACGAGCTGAGGCTAGTTTTCATGAATGGAAAAATAGAAGCAATCGTTTATTTAACCGAATACTAGAAACTTGGTATGGTGATAAAGAAGCATTTCAGCTTTTTACGAATATGCGACAAGAAATCGGACAGTATGAAAGAAAACTTACATTCGAATTAGAAAACGAAAAAGAGACGTTGCTTAAAGAAAAACGGCATCTCAGTGAGAAAGAAAACGACCTTTCCTATGAACAGCAGCAACTACAAAGGGAGGTCAATACATGAGTTTAAACATGTATTTGGGAGAAGTACAAAGTCAAACTCAAAGTATGAACGCTATATGTAATGCTACGATTCAAAGTATGGAACAAGCCATTCAATCTATTGATGCATTTGCGATAGATACAGTATTACAAGGACAAACATACAGTAGTGCAAAAGCCTACCTTGTCCAAACATTTCGGCCATTAGCGCAAGGAATCATATGCTTATGTGAAGAATTAATTCGCCAAAACGAAGCATTCCCAAATGAGTTCCAAGCAAAAGTTGCTTCAACAGATGTTATCGAACATGAAATAAGACAACAAATACAAGAAATCAATCAATCGATTGCAAGTATAGAAGCAATAGAAGTACTTACACCGATGCCTGGAGTAGACGCAATTGTTGCGGTCTTAGTTGCGATGAGGAAAAAACTAGAAGAAAAACTAGAGCATTTATATGAATTCAATCATACGTCCAGCAACAACTACAGCACCGCCCTCCAATTAGCGGCTAGCATCACAGCTGGACTCGCTGAAGTGCAAAGCGGAAAAGGATTTAGTCCTGTGAGTGGGACGTTTAGTACACAAGGATTGAATATGGATTGGGTGAGTTCTATTCAGGGGATTATAGAAGAAACAGCTCGAAAAAATGATCAGTCAATTAAAGATATAGAAACAAATAACATAATTGAGAAGAAATCTCCGGTTAGAAATGCTTGGGACGATGCGACAGACAGTATAGTTGGCACGTTTGAAACAGCGAAAAAGATGTGGGAAGCTATTCAAAGAGGATCGGGGAAAGCTATTGGTGATGAAATCGAGTCCGCAATAGCTTTAAGTAATATGGACATAGGGACTTTTATTAATGTAACCTATGCACTTTTCCATTTGGATGAAACTGCAAAAAATATGTGGCATGCATTTTCAAATAAAATAAAACGAGATATGATAGAGGGAGATGCAGAGAGTCGTACAGAATTGACTACCTATGGATTAACACAAATAGCTACCACAATATTAGGCGATAGGGCACTAAATAAAGTAGGCCATATCACAAAAGGAGCAAAAGCATCAAGTGGAGTAAGTACATTTGCTAACGCAGTAAAACTAGCAAAAGAATTGAAGCCTACGCTTGAAATGTTACAAGCATTTAAGAGAGAGGCTTCCTATGCACTCTCTAGTGTTGGTGGAACTATCGTAACCAAAATACCTCAAGGCGAATTAATAGAAGCTTATTATAAGTTTGCGAAGTCTAAAGATGGTGGTAAGGGTACGGGTAAAACTAGTGAAATAGCTAAGGAATCTGGAAAAGTAGCCCAAACATTAGAAGCAGCTAGAGCACAACAACGTACGGTAATAGAATCAGTAGAAAGTGGCGAAGTAGCTTTAAAAACAACGAAGCGTAAAGGAAATTATGGTGAAATGAAGATGGATGACTTTTTTGAAAGTCAAACATATACTAGAATTAGTGATGATCGTGTATTAACATTAGATCAAAAAATTGTTAAGGGAATAGATGCTGTATATGAAAATTCATCTCCGCCACCTAAGTATGTAATAGCGGAGGCTAAGTATAACACATCCAAATTAGGAAAAACAAATGATGGTAAGCAAATGAGTGAAGATTGGATTCTTGGAAGTGAAAGGTTAGATAGTACTTTGTCAAAAGAAAAAGCAGATGAAATTGTGGAAGAGATGTTGCTGAATCCAGAAAATGTTTAAAGAATTGTTATTCAAGTTATGCCTGACGGAACGATTGTGAAGAAAATTCTTGAAGTATAAAAGGTGGAAAAGAAATTATGCTAAGGGATAAAATCAAAAATGATATATATTTTAACAAATTTATCAATTATGAGGAAAAGAGAATAGAAAAGTTTTTATTATTGGTTGAAAAGGTTATTGAGGAAAGAGGCAAAGATGATAAAGGTGTAAAGAATGGATATATAGCGTTACAAGGGTATCATTTTAATAAATTAAGGGCAATGTACTCTGCGGGTTGTTCTATCCAAACTATTCGTGATTTTTTACCTGAAGTAATAAATATAATGGAAAAAGTGTGGAATAAAGAAAGTGGATATATACGTATGTTATGGATGATATCTATAGCAGTAATGCTAAATGTTGAAGATAAAGAATTTAATAGACTAATAGCAATGGTAAGGAAAGAAGGATTAAATGATTATTTGATTAATTATTTTATTGCTTTTAGAAATAGTGAGCCATCAGATTTTTATGAGCAAAGTGAGTTTTATGTAAAATATCCATATTTCAAATTAAAAGAAGTAATTGAGAGTAATAAAATTTCACAAGAGAATTCTATAAAAAATTTAGAGAAATATATAAAGGAGTATTGGTATAAGGGACATTTAGAAGAAGCATGGTACGATGCACATGAAAATAAACATGACATTTATAGTGGTTACTGGAGTTTTGAAAGTGGAGCAATCGCTAAAATTTTAAAATTAGATGATTCAACCTTGAAAGATAGTTCATATTACCCTTATGATATGGTGCATTGCCAAGAAAAATAAATGTTGGAATCCACAGTGATAAATTTTTACACTGTGGATTTTTTAGTTTGTATTAAAGTAGGTATAAGGGTAATGTTGGTAATGGATCCAGTGAGCTAGATGTAAGAGCTAATTAGGAAATATGTACGAGATGTTGAAACGCAGACGAATTATGAATTATCACTGGATTTTTTTATCTAAATATCCATAATATCTAATTGAATATTAGTAAATTCATAAACATATTGTTATCACCTTCTATTTATATCTGTATATAGAAATTAATTGAATGATTTAATTAAATCTTCAATAGGCCATATCGCAAAAGGAGCAAAAGCATCAAGTGGAGTAAGTACAATTGCTAATGCAGTAACACTAGCAAAAGAATTGAAGCCTACGCTTGAAATGTTACAATCATTTAAGATAGATGCAAAGGGTAACATCGTTGGAGAATGGCCATAATTTAGAAGCTAGGAGGAATTGAATGGTATGAGAGATCATTTATGTATAGAAGAAAAATGTAGAGAAAGAATTGAATATCATAAAGAATTTATTGAGGAAAATATAGAGGATATTAAAAGTTTAAAAGAAGATACTGAAAATGGAATTCAAAGATATCCTAAAGATAATAATAGTATTATAGTAGAAACCTATCTAGAAAATTTCAGATATGAGATGGAGGATATTAGGGCAAAGTACTCTTTAGGAGAAGATATTAGTGCAATAGAAGGTAATTTTCATAATGCAATTGATTATCTAGAGCATACAGGTAGTAGTGAGAGTGGATATGTAAGTCTGATTTGGATAATTTCCTTAGGAATTTTGTTAGAAACGGATAAAAAGAATATAGAAAGATTAAAAAAGATAGTTGATACAAAAAATATAAACGACGCAGTAATTGATTTCCTCTTATGCGCTAGTGATATCGGATACACAAAAATGACGAACAGATATTATAAAGAAAATCCATATGCAAAAACGAGAGAAATTATAGAACTTGCACAAACAGATAAAAAAGAAGCGTCTAAAAGATTACAAACGTATATGGAGAAAGAATGGTTTAAAGGCCATTATGATTATGAATGGAAAAATGCCCATAAAGAACCTGGATATGTAGGGTATTGGAGCTTTGAGACAGCTGCATTAGTAAAGATACTCGAACTTGATGATATAAGTTTAAAAGATAATAACCATTATCCATATGATTTGGCACATTATAAAAATGAAATGAAATTTAAGCATATAGACCTAAGTGAATATCATTATGAAGATGAGACAGAAGAAATTGAGGAAATAGTAGAAGGAATTGAAAATAATCCTGCATTGGAAAACATTATTCCGCCAAAATGGCATTCATTGGTCAATGAATTGGTCCATGACTATGAGAATATGGATGATAGTAGTTTTTATGAAAAATACAAAAAAACGATAGGAATAGGTCAAGTGTGGTTCTTACCACAAGAGTATAAAGAAGAAAATGAGCAAAAAAATCTATTAGGAAGTTTAATTGTGTTTGCCCTGACGATAAGAGATTATATATTACAACTGGACTATAAAGAGGATTTAGAAGACTATATTGATAATCTTAAAAATTTCTGGAATGTTTCAGAAACAAAGTTAGTTCAATTTATGTTAGAAAATGATCAGAATTATTATGCATGGGTACCAAAAGAAGCAAGTATCCCAAATATGTATGAAGTGAAGATTGAGAGTGTCGATGTAGAGGAAGTTCTATAACGAAAAAATAGAAATGGTTTTCATTATATGTAATATTAGAATGCATTTTACTAGTTAATTGATAATAATGCATGCGTGGGAGAAAAAAGGGTGTATTGTTACTAAAAAGTAGAGGAAAAGAAGGCTGTTGAATTGAGTTAAGCACTTCATTGTCAATATACGACAATAGGTGCTTTTTTGCATGCAGTGAAGAAAAAATATAAGATTCATTTTTACTCTATTTCATCTTTAAAACATATGTTATAATTTGGAAAATGTATATTCTTAATTTTTAGATAACTTAAAGGTGGTAGATACTATATGAGTACATTAAAGAAGATTACTAATAATATTTCGAAAGTTATTATGGGAAAAGATGAATCGATAGTACTTGCAGTCATAGCTCTTATAGCAAGAGGGCACATTTTATTAGAGGATGTACCTGGGACGGGAAAAACAACATTAGCGAAAAGTTTGGCTAAAAGTGTAGAAGCTAAATTTCAAAGAATTCAATTCACAGCTGACACTTTACCCGGCGATGTTATTGGTCTTGAATATTTTGATGTGAAGGAATCGGAATTTAAAACGAGGTTAGGTCCTATTTTTGCAAATATAGTACTAGTGGATGAAATTAATCGTGCTGTACCGAGAACACAATCTTCGTTACTTGAAGTTATGGAAGAACGTACTGTTACAATTGCGAAACAGACACATTCATTACCAGAACCTTTTTTAGTTATTGCAACGCAAAATCCTCTTGAATCGGCTGGCACATTCCCACTACCAGACGCTCAGTTAGACCGTTTTTTACTTACGATACGCCAAGGTTACCCTATGAGAGAAGCAGAAAAGGAAATGATGAATCGCTTCCAAATGAATGATCCGTTCGAAACGTTACACGCTATTATTTCAAGTGAAGAGATTATTGCGTTGCAAAAACGTGCAAGAGAAGTGTTAGTAGGAAACGAGGTGCAAGAGTATCTTCTTGAAATTATTGGAGCAACCCGTAAACATGAGTTAATTGAAATCGGTGTAAGTCCGCGGGGGACATTGGCATTTATGAGAGCGATTCAAGCACGGGCGATATTAAATGAAAGAGATTATTGTACGCCAGATGACATAAAGACGCTTGCTGCATCCGTTTGTGCACATCGTTTAACGTTAACGATTGAAGGGGAGATGAAAACGACGAAAGAGCAAATTATAAAAGAAATTCTTCATACGATTCATGTACCAGTGGAGAATGTATGATGAAGCAACAGCTTGTGTATACACCATTAGCGGATTCTTTCGTAATAGGCGTTATATCAGTTGTAGCCGTTATTTTATGTATATTTTCAAGTAATCTACTTGTTTTATCTCTCGTATTTTTATATTTAATGTTAATAGGAGCCATGCATGGATACATACGTAGAGTGTCTCGTGTTGAATGGGAATACAATCAAGGGAATTCGAATGTTTTTATAGGTGAAACAAATATGTGCAAAATAAAAATTTCAAACAACTCGATATTTCCTATTTTCAATATCGTATTTCGATTTAAATGTGAAAATAAGTTAACTTGGAATCATGATGAACTAAACAAAAATCATAGTACAGGATCAAATTATTATTTGAATTTCAATATAAAAGGAGGAGAGGCGGTTTCATATGATTTACAAGCTGTGGCACTAAAAAGAGGCATCGCGAAATGGGAAGAGGTTGAAATTGTTATTACTGATCCTTTTGGATTCATAACGAACCATATGACATATAGTCAAGTTGATACGCCGTCCTATTTAGTTTTACCAGCTATACCGAAAATACAAGTACCTGAATTACAAGAATGGTCCCGTGGAGTTCGAAAAGCAATGTCATCTCCGCTATATGACGAAACGAAAGTAATGGGAGTGAAATCTTATGAAAATGAAGATTTTCGTTCCATCCACTGGAGTGCAACAGCGAAAACAGGGACGATAACGGCGAAAAAATATGAACGAACACAATCAGATAAATACGCGGTGTATCTTAATTTACAGAATAAAAGTGGCGTTTCTTTACGTAATGATACAGAAGAACTAATTGAACTAACAGCTGGCATATGTAAACAACTGCTCATGCAAGATTGCTCATTTGAATTATGGATTAATAGCGTGAGAGATAACGGCCTGTTACATATAAAGAATGGTGATAATCGGAAACATTTGCAAAATGTATTAAAGGTACTTGCCTCGATATCGGACCAAGATACTCCTGTTTCTTCTTCTTATTTTTACACAGCAGGCTTTCGTCGTAAGGAATTGGATGCAGTTCCGTTAATTCTTGGTACTTCACCAAGGAAATACAGTAGAACGAATAAATGGATTGTCATTAAAGAATAAGAAGGGATTTATGTCATGTTGAATAAAAAGCGGCATATGAGAGTGAAGTTTTGGAGTGTAAGAGCTTTAATCATATTTTTCTTTGCGGTTAGTGCGATAGCGTTATCACAAGGTGTGGTGCAAGTACAAGGCATAGTAAAAGAGCGTTTTTTTAGTGAAAAGAAATCTGAAAAAATTTATAAGGAAACAATAAACTATGAAAATAATGAAGATTATGGCACTGGCAGACCTTTGGAAGAGACAAAAGTAGGAGAAAATAGGGATATGACGCCAACGGGTAAAAAATTTAAAGGTTTTAAAGAAGAAAATTCATGGGGAGTCATATTTTCTTTGCTCTCAAGTTCATGGATTACTATAGCATTTTATGTGATTATCGCAGTCGTAATTATATATTTTCTTTACAAATCTATTAGGAAAAAGTTGATGAAATCAGAAATAGAGCAGGAGAAACAATCGGTAACAAAAGAGAATACGGTAAGAGCCGTAAAAAATGAAAAAGTCATTCATCAGTCAGAGCATCCACTACCTACAGATACGATAAGGAAAAAGTTAATTGAATGGGAGAGGACTTTACCATTTCACGAACAGCGAAGGTCCTATGAAACGATGCAACAATGGCTAAAGAGAATATGTAGAACGAGAGACATTATTCCGATATATGAGTCTGTTCGATATGGTGAAAAGACGTATACGGAATTAGATGTGAAAAAAACAATGAAGTGGATAGAGGAGGATAGGAAACTGGATTAAGTTAAAATATATGAAAAAATACTAAAATTATTGACATTCCGTTTCATGAAGCAAATGTTGTCCATGTTCATATTGAATGACTTTAAGTTGTGCTTGTCCGTAGTCTTGTCCATCAATTGCGACATTAATATTTAATGCTGAAATCCTTGGGAACTTTGAACTAAATCGTAAAAAAGATGACTTTTTCTAAAGTCATCTTTTTTATAATCACGATTTGTGAGACGACTCATTTTAATCGCGAGTAATGCTTTTCTTTTTAACATTGGTTTTATTTAGATTATGTACCTCTTGAGATGCTTCTTCCATCTGTTCTTGAGCTTTACTAGGAGTATTTAGAGCATCTGATGACACGTGGTCTAGTTGTTGATTTAATACATTTTTTTCATCCATGTTATGCAGCTCCTTTGTGAAGTTAGATATAAAAACGGTGTGATTAAAAAAATGTTACTTAAATATTTTGTGTCTTTAAATGGAATTATATGCAGAAATTAACTAATTATAAAATCATAATCTTGTGAGAAAGGGAGAAGGCGGGAGGAAATTTTGGACGGACTTCAAAATCTTAATTTGATGGGCATGGGATACCACCTCATAGCCATCAAATTAAGAAAAAAATCAATCCACCTACAATAAAACCGCTATTCTTTTTCATTGCGGATATTGTACTTCTTTAACCGACGGATCAGTGAAGTTTGGGTAATTCCGAGAACTGTTGCAGTTTTACGTGTAGTCTTATTTTCCTTCATTGCTTGTTCTATAATTGTTTTTTCCATGCTTTCGATAATCTCGTTTAAATTGTTGCCTTGTTTCAGAGATTGTAAAGCTTCTTTTTTCATGCTTACTGAGTGAAAGCGATCTGGTAAATCATGAATCGAGATTTCCTCCTTTTTAGCCATAATAACGAGCTGCTCAACAGTGTTTTCCAACTCACGTATATTTCCCGGCCACTGATAACGTTGTAAAACACCTATCGTTTGCTTCGAGAAGGTACGTGTTTGGTTGAATATCTGATTATACTTTTGTAAATAGAAATGGAGTAGTGGAAAAATATCTTCATGTCGCTCACGTAACGGCGAAATGTTTACTGGTAAAACGTGAAGGCGATAATATAGATCGGCCCGGAATTTTCCTTCTTTCACCATTTCCTCGATTTTGCGGTTTGTTGCTGCAATAATGCGAATATCAGCCTTTACTAACTGTGAACCGCCAATAGGCATATAGGTTTTGTCCTGCAGTAATTGAAGGAGCTTGGGCTGCAGATGTAGAGGAAGTTCACTAATTTCATCCAAAAAAAGAGTTCCTTTTTCCGCTGTTTTGACGAGTCCTGCTTTCCCTTTTGAATTAGCACCTGTAAAGGCTCCTTTATGGTAACCGAACAATTCAGATTCGAGAAGTGTATCGGGAATTGCTGCACAATTTAAGTGGACAAAGGGTTTACTGTAGCGTTCGCTTAACTCATGAATACGCTTTGCAACTACGTTTTTTCCAACTCCTGTTTCTCCGTTAATAAGCACAGTTGAATCAACACTTGCCACTCTTTCCATGATTTCAGCAAGCAAATTATGTACTTTACTATGTCCGATAAAGGACTGATCTTCCTTTATTAAAATATACCTGGTATTCATTTTTTTTATTTCTAGTAAATACCGCTTCAATACGGGCGCTAATTCTTCCCATTCTAGTTTAGAAACATTATCCATCCAATTGCTTATATCATGGCCATGTGCTACAAAATAAATGGGGTTTTCCTGCTCGTCCAAAATAATGTCCCCTGTTACGGTCATCTTGTTACCACCGGTAATTTCTTGCACAGTGGTTACAGTACTTCCATTTTGTAAAGCCATTTCGATTACGGATGGAGTGAACGCACCTTCTTTTTTCAGAACGAAAATATTCCTGCCAATTAAATCTTCCTTGCTTTTGTTAAAAAGCTTACAACATGCTTGGTTTACCCATATAATTGTTCCATGTTTGTCAACAATATTCATCCCACTTTCGAGATTGTCGAGAATTTTAAAGAGATATTTGGTTTCAATTTGGATAGGAATGTCGGACATAGCTTGAATCCTCCTATGAATGCATCTATTTCGAACCGAAAGTGGTTCAAAATGGATGGGAATTAGTGAAAAGAGCGAACCATTTTTGAATCGGTTGAAACGAATTTAATTCATTATATCTCACAATAGCTAGATTTAAAGGTATTTTTTATAATTTTCTGTCTATTTTTTGTATTTTCATTCCAAACTGATGGCATGATTTTTGCATTATAAAAGTGTACAGTGTGGAACTATTAATTTTTAGAGGGAGGTATATGATGAGATTTTTCCTTTTATTGGAATTATTAGGGGACCATTTGTACTAACAGAGAAAAACAGATTATCCTATAGGAATATTGTTAAATGAAAGCGTTTTATTGATGCGTTACTATAATTTATAGGCTGATAGATGTAAATCACTAAGTATATCCATTTTGACTATTTGGCATATAATTCACGGCTATGAATAACAAAAGGTAATATGCACTTGTTTTCTCTCTTTGTTTTCAATTGGTTTGGGGTAGGAAAAGGACCTGACCACTTCTATGAATGGCCGGATTTTCTCCCATTTAAAAAGAAAGGTTTTCTGTCGATTTTTTTATTTGTACTTATATAAAAAGGATGGTGTATGTATGAATGCAAATTTAGTATTTATCAATGGTGAAGTTATTACATCGGATAAACAAAATTCAATAGTAGAATCTGTAGCAGTTAAGGACAATCGAATAATTGGGCTCGGTTCAAATTTAGAAATGAATAAATTCATTGGAGAGAAGACGGAAGTCATTGACTTAGCAGGCAAATCTCTTCTTCCTGGATTTATTGATGCACACACACACCTGGTTTTATATGGGGTTTTTCAGTTGAATATCAGTTGTAAAGAAAGTCACATCGACTCTGTTGCAGCTTTGTTGAACGAGCTTAAGAAAAAAGCGTCGGAAACTCCAAAAGGTGAGTGGATAAGAGCTTGGGGGTTTAATGAAACCACAATAAAAGAGAAGCGGTATCCAACGATTGCTGAGCTAGATGCCATTTCAACAGAGCATCCAATCACCATCTCTCGTACATGTGGACATATTTGTATCGTAAACACAGTAGCACTAGAAAAGGCTGGATATGACGAAAAGACACCGAATCCTCAAGGTGGAGTAATTGAAAAAAATGAGAAGGGGGAAATTACAGGGAAATTAATTGAAGCTGCAAATATGAAGATGAATGATGTAGCAAGCTATTCAGACAATGAACTTATGAAAGCTGTTAAAATCGCATCGGATCATTTCATTTCTGGAGGAATCACGAGTATTCATGAAGCAGCTACTTTTGATTCTAATTGTTATCGTTTGTTACAAACAGCTATAAAAACCAAAGATATCCGTGTTCGGGTATATGCAATAATTGGTACCATAAATGAATCTGATAAATTTGTAAATAAAATGATGGATGCAGGGATAGTAACCGGTACAGGGGATGAGAAATTCAGAGTTGGGCCGGCTAAAATGTTTTTAGATGGTAGTAGCTCTGGTCCAACAATTGCAACTCGAAAACCTTACTCCAGCGATCCTAACAATTTCGGGATTCTTTATTATAGTGAGGAAGAAATATATAAAGTTCTAGGTGAAGCACATAAAAAAGGCTATCAAATAACAGTACACGCCCAAGGTGATAAAGCCATTGAGATGTATTTAGACTGCGTAGAAAGAGCGTTAAAAGAAGCACCAAGGAAAAATCATCGCCATCGAATCGAGCATGCAGGAGTTTCAACACCAGATTTACAAGAAAGAATGAAACAACTTGAAGTCATCCCTATTCCAAATCCACCATTTCCATATGAATATGGCGAGATATATGCTCACAATTATGGTGAACGCGTAAATTATATGTACGCTGCTCGTGATTATATAGATAAAGGCATTATTGCAGCAGGTAGTTCAGATGCACCGGTTACTGATTATAATCCTTTATTAGGAATTCATACTGCAGTGAATAGAAAAAGCCAATTTGGAACTGAAATTGGCACAAATCAATCCATTAGTGTACTAGAAGCTATTAAACTTTACACGTGGAATGGCGCTTATGCAAGTTTTGAAGAGGATATAAAAGGGAGCCTAGAGGTAGGGAAATTAGCTGATTTAGTTATATTAAGTGAAAGTATTTTAAATGCTAAACCAGATCGTATTAAGGATTTGAAAGTGGAGACTACGATTATTGATGGGGAAATTGTCTATCAAAGGGAGACTGATTTAATGATGAAAAATTAGATGCAGGAAAAAGAACTTGTTACTAAGAGGGGGTTATTATCATTATATTACTTCACATTTTTCTATCTATAAATCAATTAACAAACGACATAACCCCTCTTTTTAGATGGGAAAGAGTATCTGGCTATGCTTAGAAGCAGTCAGGTCTTTTTTCTGCCGTATGTAACGAGTGTAGGTTACTTTTATTCTGCATAGTAAAGATTTATAGGGCAGGAAATTAAAAAGGATTTATCTATTAACAAATCCTTTTATGATATTGGTTCTTAATCCATAAAAATTCAAACTATGAAATAGGAGGTTGAGCATATTTTGAAATATATTAAACTCTTACTCTTAATTCCTTTTATAGGGTGTGTCGGATTCTTGCCATTTGTAAATAAAATAGAACCTTACGTATTAGGAATGCCTTTTCTATTATTTTGGATTGTATTTTGGATGGTACTTTCTTCAATTATTTTAACTATTGTTTATAAGCTTGATCCTGATAATAAAGGGAGGGAGGCAGAATGAATATATCATTATTTATTATTTTTATTTTCTTAATCCTATCACTTTATTTAGGGATAGCAGCAAGAAGAGGAAAAAAGATGAATTTGCAGCAATTTTCAGTTGGTGGCAGAGGTTTTGGGACCTTATTCGTATTCCTATTAATAGCTGGAGAAGTTTATACGACTTTTACTTTTTTAGGCGGAAGTGGTTGGGCGTATTCCAAGGGTGCTGCTGCATATTATGTGCCCACGTATATATTTCTAGCATATATCATATCTTATTGGATTGCACCTAAGATTTGGAAATACGGTAAAGAACATGGTATTATTTCACAACCTGACTATTTTGCATCTAAATACGATAGTCGTGCAATGGGGGTTTTAGTAGCTATTGTGGGAAGTTTGGCCCTTATACCTTATATTTGTATACAAATGAAAGGGCTAGGCATCATTGTTTCAGAGGCTTCTTTTGGAGCTATTTCACCAATAGCTGCAAGTATTATAGGTGCAATCGTAATTACAACATATGTTATATTCTCTGGTATTCATGGTTCAGCTTGGACAGCTGTGATTAAAGATATTATGATTTTGGGCGTAGTTATTTTTTTAGGCCTATACATCCCTATCCACTATTTTGGTGGAATTGAGCAAATGTTTAAGTCTGTTGAGGCTGTTAAACCTGAATTGTTAACGTTAGCCGATCAGGGACTAAGTATTCCGTGGTTTATCTCTACTATCCTTTTAAATGCGATATCTTTTTATTTATTACCGACTTCTTTCACTGTAGTTTTCTCAGCAAATGGGGAAAAAGCACTTCGCAAAAATGCAATTACTCTACCTTTATACACAATATTATTACTGTTTGTTTTCTTTATTGGCTTTTCAGCTATCGTAAAAATCCCTGGTTTACAAGGAGCGGATGGAGATCTTTCTCTTTTAAGATTAACGATTCAAACATTTGATCCTTGGGTCGTTGGAATAGTTGGAGCAGCTGGTTTATTAACGGCATTAGTACCAGCTTCCGTTATGTTAATGTCTGCATCTGTTGGATTAACAAAAGGGATTTACAATGTTATTTTTCCAAAGGCTACCGAAAAACAACAATTAGTAGCCTCAAAACTATTCATCATTATCCTTTCTTTAACTGCTTTAATCTTCACACTATTTGGTGGAACAGCACTTGCACTGTTAAATATTATGTCATATAGTCTTATCGCTCAATTGGCACCTGCATTATTCCTTAGTGTTTCCAAGAAAAATTATATTAATAAATATGGTGCAATGACAGGAATCGTTGTGGGAGTGCTCGTTGTTTTGTATGCTACGATTTTCAATATAAAAATCGCAACCTTTTTTCCAACAGTCTCGCCTACTATTAACGACATTAGTACTGGTGCAATAGCATTATTTATTAATATCGTAATAACCATCATTGTAAGCGTAGCTTCAAAGAACGTACCGATTCAAAAGGGGACAACCACATCTACATCGAGCTAAAATAATTTTATATCTATTCGCCTAGTAAAAAATAAAAAGGATGCCAGTTGCATGACGTTCTTTTTATTTTGGAGCAAAGAGGTACGCTTTTAATTCTGAAAATTGTTATTTTTAAAATTATTCCATATAATGAAAGTAATAGGGGTTTTATGAATGGAAAATACTTTAGTTGATTAACTATTTCTCGTTTTAACCAATATAACAGTTAATAGATTTGGAGTTGAGTACATTGGGACAAAATCATTATAAATGGAGTAATAAACAATTACGAGAGCATGTCGAAGTATTAGATGGCAAGAGAAGTCCGCACATTTTATTAAAGAATGCAACGTATTTAAATTCTTACTTACGTAATTGGATAGTAGCGAATGTTTGGATTTATGATGACAGAATTGTATATGTAGGGGAGAAGTTGCCAGAGCAATTAACGGATTGTGAAGTTATTGATTGCGAAGGAAAGTGTGTCGTACCCGGTTACATAGAACCTCATGCACATCCATATCAATTATATAACCCAGAGACGCTAGCAAATCATGCGATGCAATTTGGAACAACGACTTTTATTAATGATAATTTAACTTTATTTTTCACATTAAAACGTGAAGAATCATTTCGTTTATTAGAGGAATTTAAAAAGATTCCAGCAAGCATGTATTGGTGGTGCCGTTTTGATGGACAGACTGAATTGCAAAACGGGGAATCTTTGTTTAATAGTGAAGAAATAATAGAGTGGCTGCAGCATGAAGCGGTTCTTCAAGGCGGAGAGTTAACAGCATGGCCAAAACTATTACATGGCGATGATGAAATGCTAACTTGGGTGCAGGAAACGAAACGATTACAGAAAAAAGTAGAAGGACATTTCCCAGGTGCATCTGAAGCAACGTTAGCAAAGCTAAAATTATTAGGCACGGATTGCGATCATGAAGCGATGACAGGGGAGGAAGCGTTAAATCGTCTTATGCAAGGCTACACCGTTTCTCTTAGAAATTCTTCCATTAGACCGGATTTAGAAGTTTTATTAAAAGAATTGCTGGAATTAGGTGTGAAACAATTTGATAGATTCTTTTTCACAACAGACGGTTCACATCCGTCCTTTTATGAAAAAGGAATGACGAATGTAATGATTACTACCGCTATAGAGAAAGGTATTCCAGTAATTGATGCGTATCATATGGCAAGTTATAATATTGCTCGTTATTATAATATGGAGCATATACATGGTTCGATTGCGACAGGTAGAATTGCTAATATGAATATTTTAGAAAGTAAAGAAAACCCAGTGCCAACGAGCGTAATTGCAAAGGGACAATGGGTAAAGCGTGACGGAGTAAACAAAAATGAATCATTATTTATAGAGTGGAGTAAGTTCAAAGTAACTCCATTATCATTAGACTGGACCATAGAAAAAGAGGATATGATTTTCCCTAATAAAACGGGTATACACTTATTAAATAACGTTATAACAAAACCATATGTAAGTGAAATTGACTTAAACCATGATGAACTTTCTATTGATCATGATGAATGTTTCCTTATGATGATTGCTCGTGATGGTACTTGGCGAGTAAATACAGTTGTGAAAGGTTTTGCAAAAGAATTAGGTGGTCTTGCTAGTTCTTATTCTGGCACAGGTGATATGATTCTGATTGGAAAAAGTAAAGGTGATATGCTTACAGCTTTTCATAGAGTAAAAGAGCTAGGCGGGGGAATGGTAATAGCTGAAAAGAATGAAGTATTACATGAAATTGCATTACCGCTCATGGGGATTATGTCAGATGAAAAGGTGAGTCATGTAATACAGAAAGAGAAAAAGATGGTGAACTTACTGCAAGAAAGAGGATATGCTTATGACGATCCAGCATTTACAATTTTATTCTTTTCTGCGACGCACTTGCCTTTTATAAGGGTAACGCCTATAGGATTATATGATGTGAAGAGTAGTAAGGTACTGGCTTCGCCGGTGAATTTGATAAAGCAATATTAATATGAAAGGCCCTATAAAAGTCTAAATTATAGGGCCTTTTACATTATTAGCATAAGAATATTGTAAGCCTCAAATAATATAGTATCTAAATCATTTGAGGTGATATGTAAATATGAAAAAAATATTTTACATTTTAAGCGTATTTATTTTGTGTGTATCAATACAACACGTTGTACATTCCCAATCAGATGCACCAAGGTTATCTTCAGATTGTCTTGAAGAAAGGAAAATTCGAGATGAAAAGTATGTGAAGAATATAATACAGGACATTAAATCCACATTTAATTTAAATATTGATGAACATAGTTTTTGGGAAGTAAGTAAAAGAGATCTAGATGCTGCACATTTAATGTATGGTGGAAAGGAAAATGATTCTTATTATAATTCGCTAACTAAAATTTATGATAGTGGTGGATTTAGCGAGCAGCATAGTTTATTTGTGAGTGCACAAGAAGCATTTTTACTTTATAAAGAAAAAGATAATATCAATGTAATGAAACGTCTAAAACTAGACGTTGAAAAAGGGGAATGGCTTGTTATAAAAACGAAAAAGAAGAAAGGGAAAAAAGTGAAATTCAAGCCGTTGCAATGTGAAAAAGATTATATGAAGAAGAGAAATGAGTACCATAATATAAAATAATGCAACGATAATTTTGAAGGAAAGAGTTTTTGTTAATAAATAATAAAAAGTAGGCAATCATATTGTTTTATGTAAATATGGTTGCCTACTTTTTAGTTTGAATATAATTTTTTGTTAATTAACTGAATTTTCTGAAATATATTTATCAATTAATTCTACAAGTCGCTTATTATTAAATTGAGATAAAATATAATTATCAAACATGAAAGAGGGGGAAGAGTTTGATTACAAACACAAATGAGGAAATTAATAGTTTATTAAAGAAATGGTATGAAAATATTATAAGATGTAATAGAAACGAAGCATTACAAATCAAAACAGAATTAAATAAAAGAATTAATGAAAATGAATTAAATTTGGATCAAAAACATTATTTAGAATTATTTAATTTTAGGTATCAAGTGCTTACAGATGGGCTTTCAATTAATAAGGAATCATTTGATCATATTGATTTAATGAATTTATCTGAATCTAATTCAATTCAATTTTATTATCACTTTTTTAAGGGAATACATAGAACGATATTAAGTGACTATAATGATGCAAAAATACATTTTGAACAAGCTGAAGAATTCATGCCAAGTGATTTAAATGAATTAGAAAAAGCTGAGTTTATGTATAGACAAGCAACTTACTTGTATCAAACTTATCAACCCCTACTTGCGATCGAGAGAGTAACTGAGGCTAAAAATATTTTTTTAAAACATAAAGAATATAATGTACTTGTTGCGTTGTGTAAAAACGTTTACGGATTATCGTGTATAGATTTAAAACAATATAATTTAGCAGAAGAAAGTTTTGACGCTGCTATTGATATATTACGAAGAGAATCTCAAGAAGAGTTATTACTGCGTGTACGGAGCAACATAGGCTGGTTATATGAAAATCAAAATCTATTACCATCTGCAATCCGTCATTTGTCAGAAGTAAACAGTAAAATAGCGAATCATGCACGTGCGCTTTTTTCAGAGTCTGAAGCACACTTTAAGTTGGGAGAATCAGTGCGTGCAGAAGAGCTTATTAATAGGGGAATAAATGTGAGTAAGGAAATGGGGAATAAAGAATACCTCCATAGATTTTTAATCCTTGAACAAATGAACAAATTATCAAATACAAATGACCTAGAGAGGGTTGTAATTGAAGGTATTCAATATTTTGAACAGAATAATCTATCAGATGCGGTTTGTGAATATACTGAAAAACTAGCAATAAAATTTCATGAGGAAAATAATTATCAAAAAGCTAGTGAATATTTTTATCAAAGTACAGTGTCGAAAAAAAAATCAATGGAAAAAGGGGCGTTAATATGATAAAAGAAATCAAAATATTTTTAGTGGGCATTGCATTTATTGGTACAATCGCTTTTGGCGGATCCCAATTTATTCAATATGCAAATCGAGGAGATACACCAGCACCAGCAAGAGACTTTATTCAATATGCAAATCGTGGGGATACTCCTGCACCGGTAATTCCTACTTATACAAAAACTACATATGATAGCTTGAAGTTATCATAGAAATTACAAAAAATGGTTATAAAAAACGTCATTTTAATTATTAAAAATGACGTTTTTTATATTCTTAAATTTTTTGCATCGCACTTTCAATCTTTTTTACCAAATCAGCAGACACTTTATGAAAATACCCTAAAACGACCTTTCTAATATTATCGGATATAACTTTCAAATCACTAGCTAAGTTTTCAGCAAGGTGTTCTTTTTCTATCGTTTGTAACTTGTCATAAAATTCACCAGCCTGCTGAAAGTCATTCTGTTTAGTTATAGAAGTCCTTTCAAGTTTACCTTCAACGTACCTTCCATCACCGCTTGTAATTTGATTAGCAGGTGTCCAATCTTGTTGCTGGTTAATCGTTAATTTACGAAATTCAGGACCAATTCTTCTTCTTTGTGAATCACTGTAAATGTTAGCGCGCCCTTGCAGCATTTTATCATCTGATAGTTCTGCACCGTCAAGTAAATTAGAAGGGGAGAATGCGACTTTCTCTACTTGCTCCATATAATTTTCAGGATTTTTATTTAATACCATTTTACCAACTGGTATAAGAGGGTACGCCTTTTCGTCCCATACTTTTGTATCATCTAGAGGATCATAAGAAAGATGTGCTTCATCTTTTGGTTCCATGAGCTGAACATATAAACCATATTCCACTGGTTTACCATTTGCAATTGCATCATATAAATCTTTCCCGCTATAATCAGGATTTTCGGCAGCTAGTTTAATTGCTTCTTTACTAGTAATGTACTGTACACCTTCAAATGGGTACCAATGATACTTTACATACTTTCGATTACCTTCCGCATTTCTCCATACATATGTATTAACACTATGTCCTGGAATGTGGCGAAGACTTTTGGCCGTACCATTATTAGAGTATAAACGGACAACAAAATGAATAGATTCAGGTGCTTTAGCGACAAAACTCCAAAATCTATTAGGGTCTATTAAGTTATTTTTAGGTGAAGGCAAGAGTGCTTTAATCGTTTCAGGGAAACGCATCGGATCACGAACAGAAAAAACAGGGATGTGATTGCATAAAAGGTCAAAAATGCCTTCTTTTGTATAAAATTTTGTGGAAAAACCGCGTACATTTCTAGAAGTATCCGGTGTTCCTTTCGTACTAACAGCTAATGAAAATCGCACCATAACGGGAATTTTCTCATTAGGATTTTGCAGGAAATTTAGTTTAGTATGTTCGGACATTGGATAGATCGTTTGAAAATAACCGAACGCACCAAATCCTTTTACATGAACAGGTCTTTCTAAAATTTTTTCGTGAATAAATTCTTGTAATGATTCATGCAGTACACTATCTTGCTCTAGTACGGGTCCACGTGAACCAACTGTTTGAGAGTGAAGTTTAGCTGGTTCATTACGTTCTCCATTTTCATTAAACCCTTTCCCTAGTGAAGGTTGCCACTGTTTATCATAGTTTTCATCCATCGATATAGCCTCCAAATTTTTTTGTCCATTTTTACTAAATATGATTTTTTAGCCTTGATTATGTATGGCATGCAAAGTTCAAAATAGTAACAGACCGCTAGATGAAAAAAAAGCGTATGCAGTGGACCTGTTGAAATAGAAGGAATTATGGAAAAATGAATATCGGGAAGGAAAATTACTATTAAAATTTCAATCTTAAAAATGAATTTATACATGACTTTATAGAAAATGAACATAAATAAACAGGGAAAATAACTAGGAGGAATTTAAAATGTCGGATTGGTTTCAATTAGATAAAGAATATATGATGTCAACGTATTGTCGTACGCAGGTTGCGATGGAAAGAGGAGAAGGTTGTAAACTATATGATGTGGATGGTAAAGAGTATTTAGATTTATTTTCGGGTGTAGGAGTGAACGTATTAGGATACAATCACCCTAAAATCGTGCAAACGACAATGGAGCAAGTTACGAAATCGTTGCATCTACCGTTTCATTTTTTAAACCCAGTTGCAATTGAGTATGCAAAGAAATTAGTTGATAATTCTTTAGGAAATGGTAAAGTCTTCTATACAAATTCAGGTACGGAAGCGACAGAAACGACTTTGAAATTAATTGACAAATATAGAGCTATTACGAATGAAGAGCGCGATGGAGTTGTTGTGTTGAAAAATAGTTTCCACGGGCGTACGTTAGGGGCACTTCATTTTACAAGACAAGAAAATGTATATCAAAATTTCCCTAAAACATCTATTCCTGTATATGAAGTAGAGCGCGAAAATATAGAGCAATTAGAAGAAACAATCATAAATGAAAAGCCTATTGCAATTATGTTAGAGCCTGTATTAGGCAGCGGCGGAATCTATCCTTTATCAAGTGAATATTTGCATAGTGTTCAACATCTTTGTGATACATATAATGTGATTCTTATCGTTGATGAAGTACAGAGTGGTATGGGGAGAACTGGAAAACTATTTTCTTATCAAAATTTCAATATTACACCGGATATTATTCAAATTGGTAAAGGAGCAGGGGGCGGGATACCGCTTGGAGGAATCATTGTAGGTGAAAAGCTATGTGATGTATTTTCACCAGGAGATCACGGAACAACATTTGCTCATTCATCAATGGGAGCAGCTTTAGGTTTAACGGTATTAAATACATTGATTGAAGATGGTTTAATGCAAGAAGCGTATGAAATGTCACATTATTTCAATGAGAAACTGCAAGCAATTCAAAAAGAAAACTCTTATTATGTTCAGGAAGTACGTCATGCGGGGATGATGTTTGGTATTAGTGTGAACGATACGAATGAAAACGTGAAGAAATTACAGCTAGAATTAATGGAGAAAGGGATATTAGTCGATGTTACACAAGGGAATATCATCCGTTTACTTCCTCCGTATATAATTACAGAAAAGGAAATTGATGCATTTATTAATGAATTTATATCCGTTATTCATAGTGTGGCAGCGATAGCAAGTGTTTAAAAATTTGGATGAAACTACAAATAAAAAAAGTACCGTATTTTTCATTCGCGCAGGAAGAAAATGGGGTGAAAAAAATAAATTTTCGTATTTAAATAAAAAGCTGAAAAAGGCACTCATACAGCGCTTTTTCCAGCTTTTTATACTATTAAATTACTTAACTAAGAGAGAATCTCATTGGACAAATAATTAATTATGTGAAACAATAATAACAGATAAGGAGACGTTGTTTTTCCTTAAGTGCTTCGAATTAATTTTATTCAATAAGAGAAGGTGTGCTTAAAGAAGTTAAATTAAATAAGGAGCTGTTTTATTATATGCAACAAAATAATGATTTAAATTTTGAACCTCAAGACGTTAATATTGTCAATCCTAAACAAGCCAGGAAAGCAGTAGTTGCTACTGGTATTGGGAATGCAATGGAGTGGTTTGACTTCGGATTATACGCGTATTTAGCGGTTATTTTGAGTCAATTATTCTTCTCAGGTGTTGATAATAGTGGATTGCAACTTGTACTTACATTTGGTACATTTGCAGCTGCCTTTCTCGTTCGACCAATCGGAGGTGTATTCTTTGGTAGAATAGGAGATAAGTATGGCCGAAAAATCGTGTTAAGTACTACTATTATTTTAATGGCACTTTCTACATTATTCATCGCATTACTACCAACCTATGAACAAATTGGTGTATGGGCACCAATACTACTTTTAGTTGCCCGAATGATTCAAGGCTTCTCTACAGGCGGCGAATATTCAGGTGCAATGGTTTATATCGCAGAATCTTCTCCAGATAAAAAGCGTGGTATACTCGGTAGTGGTCTTGAAATTGGAACACTCTCAGGTTACATTGCTGCTTCGGTAATTGTTACCATTTTGACGTTATTGTTAACAGATGAGCAAATGCTCAGCTGGGGCTGGCGTATTCCTTTCTTAATAGCTGCACCAATTGGTTTGGTCGGTTTATATTTACGTCGTCATTTAGATGAATCTCCCATCTTTGAAGAGATGGAAAAAGCACAAGAGGAATCTGAAGACAATGAACAATTTTCGTTTATGGATATATTAAAATATCACAAAAAAGACTTCTTATTAAGCACAATAATTGTCGCCTTCTTTAATATTACGAACTATATGATTCTTTCGTATATTCCTTCTTATCTAACTCAAGTATTAAAAGTCAAAGAAACAACTGGCTTATTAATTATTTCGATTACGATGGCACTTATGATTCCACTGGCGCTTTATTTCGGTAAATTAAGTGATAAAATTGGTAATAAACGCGTCGTGCAAATTGGTTTAATTGGATTAACTGTATTTGCAATTCCAGCATTTTTACTAATAGGTAACGGACATATTGCAGCTATATTTGCAGGTGTTTTCGTATTAGGTTTCTTCCTAAGTGTGTATGAAGGAACATTACCTTCGTTATTACCATCACTCTTTTTCACCGATGTACGTTATCGAGCGCTTTCGATCTCCTTTAATATTTCTGTATCAATATTCGGTGGAACAACGCCGCTCGTATGTTCATACTTAGTTCATGCGACTGGTAACCCGCTCGCACCGGCATTTTATTTAACAGGCGTAAGTATTATTGGATTAGTTGTATTTAGTGTACTTTTCGTCACAACATCAGGACGTGCGCTAAAAGGCTCTTATCCTACAGTAGAAACGAAAAAAGAAGCACACCAAATTGCTAAAGAAGACCCTGAAGAAACACTTTGGTGGCATGAAGAGTCATTAGAAATTGAAGCAGGGAAGCATGCTTAAGTTATAAAAGTGACGTAGAAGTAAATAAAAGACTCCTATTTTTTAATAGGAGTCTTTTTTATTACATTATTTTTTTCGTTTCTTCAAATCCTTCTGATACTCATAAAGCTTATGAACTTCTTTCTTAAATTCATGCAGAAGTACAGTGTTTTCTTCGTTTGAATAACGAACTGTATTATAAGCGTTTATAATAATATGCTTCTCTATATTTACATCCTCTTCATTATCTATTCTCTCTAGCCAAGCCTCAACTGTTTCTCCTCGCTTTCTATTTAAGGGAGGGGATAACTTACTCTCCAATTTGAAAATTTCTTTTCGAATTTCGTTATGTGGTGGTTTGTATCGCTTCATTCTTTTTTGGCTCATACCTTCTTTATCGGTGATGATAGTAGATTCGAAGATAGGCATATTTGGTAAACTTAAATGTTTTCGTTTTTTTACTATTTTCCAAACGATGTAAATAGCGATGACTGTACAGACTATTATTGTAGCGCTATTTATGAGTATTGGATCAAAATCAGGAATTTTTTTCCCGTCTTCAATTTTTGGTTTTAAGAGATGTCCTTTATTTGCCCAAACATCTTCAGTATCTTTTAATTCCGCTGCTTTAATTAATGGCATTAAAGCATAGCCGACGCCTAATGCGACTAATTCCGTTATAAAACCAAAAATAAGTCGAATGAAAGGAAATACTTGAACAATTAATATACTCATTAAGCCAATCGTAATGATAGAAGCAAAACGTAATAGTTGTTGTTTGCGATTTGCTCCGGTTAACCAAAATGTAATCATAAGATGCAAGGCTAATATTAATAGTTTCCACAACGGTGGAAAGGGTGCATAAAATATAGCTGAAACGACAAACCATACAATACCACCTAAAGATTTTTGAACTGGATATCCAGGTCCGACCGCATGTACGATAAAGAAAAATAGTGGTAATATGATTGTGCCAAAAAGAGAAAAATTTAAAAATAAAGAAAAGCCGACTACTTGAAGAACTAAAAGTATTACAAATCCTATCGGTTTTTTCTTCATTAATTTATGAATAAGAAATATTCCCGCATATCCTGTTGTTAGAAAAATTGCAATCCCAATTAGTTCAGTTTTTTCTGTTAATAATGAAAGCAGGAGGAGCAGAATGAAATCATGAATGTGATATAGCCAAGTTTTCAACTGGTTCCACCATCCCTTCATCATGAATGACAAATGTCGGTTGTGTTAAAAGAGGAAGTGCCTTTTTTTGCAAACCGAGAAAAATGATAGTTGATGATCGCTCTCTTTTTTTCATTACATAATGAAGAAATCCTTGTTTCGGAAGTAATGTACTATCATCTGAAATACGGGCTAATTCTTCTAAAACTTTTGCATATTGCGTTTGTCCTTCATTTAACGGTACATGTAATGCACCGCCTTCTGCTAATACACTAATAAACAATTCAAACGGAATTTGGTGCTTCGTTGCGTACTGGAAAATGTATGTTGCATATGAAATAAGTTCTTCTATATTCTCTTTCCAACCAAACCCGCGATCAGCAGCTAAAGAAAGACAAATCGTCCAGCTATAATTTTTTACAGGCTCATATTGCTTCGCTTGTAATTCCTGCATTTTAGCAGATGCTTTCCAATGAATAGAGCGAAATGATTCACGTTCATATCTTTTTACACCGATAATAGATGTTTCATCATTGTAAAAAGAAAAATTCGTTCGATAAGAACCGTTTAATAGTTGCTGAAGTTCTTGCAAACCTGCTACTTCTTTAGGAGAAGGATACACAATAATTTCAGTCCTTAATTTATCAAAAACAGGTAAATGTACAGTTAATAGATGAAATGGATCTTTTAAGACACATTCAAACTGTTCAATTTGAAACACACCACGCTTCGTTGCGGTTAATGTTAAATCCCATTTTTGTGCCGAATGTGCAGGTTGTGAAAATGGGAAAGAGAATAACGTTTTTGATATTTGTTCAATGCCTTGCTCTTTATGCGGTATAAGGGACGAATTTAAATGAAAATAACAAACACCATTAACGAGCGGTATACTGGCTCCATTTTTTAAATGAATAAAAAACTGTCCAGATTCCTCAGGAAAAAGCCGTGTAGTTTGTTTCTCATTTATGATTTGAAACTTTTTCTCTATGAAAGCGACATATTTATAAATGAAAATCGCAAATAAATAATAGAAGAAAAAGAGAAACATAAGCATTCGTTGCGGGAAAAAGAAGGTGAAAAGTAACGCGACTGGAACAGTTAATTGAATAATATGAAGTTGAAAAAATAAAGGTACAGTTACAACACGCTGTCCATTCATGCTTGCTCAATCTCCACTGGTACGTCAACTTCTTTTAAAATCCTTTGCATGATTTCATTTTTTGTCGTGCGCAGGGCACCTTCCATTGATAAAACGATACGGTGATTCCAAACAGAAGGAACTAAAAATTGTATATCTTCAGGCGTGCAATATTCTCTGCCGCGTAAAAAGGCTAATGCTTGAATTGATCGCACTAATGCAAGAGTGGCACGCGGGCTTACACCGTTAGCGATGTAATCATGATTTCTTGTAGCATGGGCAAGTTTAATTATGTAATGTTCTAACGGTTCGGATACGAATATTTCCTTTACTCGTTTCTGCGCTTTTAAAATATCTTCTAATGAAATGACAGATGTGATACTTTCTAACGGTGTATCGTTACGAAAACGTCGCATCATTTGTAGCTCATCTTCTGGAGACGGATAGCCAATTGAAATTGTCATTAAAAAGCGATCAAGCTGTGCATCTGGAAGAGGGAACGTTCCTTGTGATTCAATTGGATTTTGCGTCGCAATAACAAAGAATGGTTTCGGCAGAGGCGTAGATTGTTTTTCGAGCGTCACTTGTCGTTCTTCCATCGCCTCTAACAAACTCGACTGCGTTCTCGGCATCGCACGGTTAATTTCATCTGCCAGTAAAATGTTTGCTACGACTGGTCCAAGTCTTAACTCGAATTCGCTCGTTTTCGGATTAAAATATTCAATACCTGTTACGTCACTCGGAAGTACATCAGGGGTAAACTGAACGCGAGAAAAATGACCACCAATACTTTTTGAAATTGTTTTCGCTAGTAACGTTTTCCCAGTACCAGGCACGTCTTCAAGCAATACATGTCCATCAGCAAGTAGTGAAACGAGTAGTAGATCAATAACATTCTCCTTACCAACAAAGACAGACCCAATATTTTCTTTTAATTTATTAATCATATGTAACATTCCTTTCATCATAAAAGAGTTAATATTTCTATATTTTAACAAATTATTCTGAAAATTGGAATGATTTTTCAATTTAAAGAAATAGATATTTAATTATTAAAATGTACTTGCATATTTTGGAATATGATTATACAATATCGATATATGATATATCGGAAGTCGATATATCATAAGGCGATGTATCGGAGGTAGTTATAATGAATGCGAAAGCACAAAAATATATTCCGTTAACAGAGGCGACATATTACATATTATTGTCACTCGTGAAGCCAATGCACGGTTACGGAATTATGCAAATGGTAGAAGAGATGACAAATGGGGAAGTAAAGCTCGGTCCTGGTACTTTATACGGGAATACAACGAAGTTACTAAAAGAGAAGTTAATAGTTGAAGTTGCTTCTACAGATAGAAAGAAGTGCTATGAGTTAACACCATTTGGTAGAGAGGTACTGGAACTGGAGTACAACAGATTACAGCGGTCTGTAAAGAATGGAAACAGTATATTAGGGGAGTGAATGGAAGATGGAAACAAAGAAGATATTCAAACCTTTCGCAGTATGGAGCTTAGAAAAAGAAGAAGCGTATTTACGTAAAATGCATCAACAAGGCTGGGCGTTACAAAAGTATAACGTAATGTATACGTTTAAGAAAACTGAGCCGAAAGATGTAGTATATAAAGCAGACTTTAGATTAGAGTATAAAGATTCGAAAGAAAAACAAAAAGAATATATCGAAATATATGAAATGTGTGGTTGGAAACATGTAACGAGTTTTGCGAAGTGGAATTACTTTTGTAAAGAAGTAGAAGAGGAAAATGAGTTACCTGATATATATTCAGAGAAGGAAACGAGGATACAAAAACTTACTGAGTTGTTACAGTTTTTTGTAATTATGTTTGTAACAATAATGCCAGCGCTTTACTTATGTTTTCTTGGACCATCAGAATCTAGAATTCCTTATATATTTAAAGGCATGATAGGATTTGTAGGTTGTATGTATTTATATATATTTATTAATGTATCTTGGAAGATTAAAAAGTTAAAAAATGAAATATTGTAACAAATCTTTAATTTTTAAAGACGCTGATTTCTCCGGTTAACTACCAGCGAATCAGCGTCTTTCGTTTCTATCAAAGTTCATTTTGTTCATTCTTTTTTACATAATAAAAACTATTTAATTAAGGCATAGAACTAACAATAATAAAGGTTACTCCTGTAACAATACCTAAAAAAATCATAAATGATGAGGAAACTATTAAAAATATTGAACTACCGATTAATATTTTTCTATTAGATTTTTGATTTTTAAAATGATAATAGAGTAAACAGCCGCAAATAGTTGATCCGATCCATATGAATAGTCCATAGGGAGTCGTAATTTTCTGCCAGTCGAAGATCCAATAGTAAAGTATGGTCATGTGGCAAACTAATAGTAGTAATGCGGATGGAATCATTAATCTGTTGTTAAGCATCATTTATTTCACCTCTCTTATGTAAATATTACCAGAAGAGTATGGGATTTAACATATTATAAGGAAGAAATACGTTTTATATTACCGGATTAAAAGGCAAAATCCCTTATAGAAAAATCTATTTCTACAAGGGATCGTAATGATTTTATCCCGCTTTAACGGGCAGTAAGGCCCCCACCTCAAAATTCAGCGAAAGCAAAGAAGTTAGGTGGGGGGGCGGGCTGCCCGTAAAAGCCCGATTGGTTCAACTAATAATCAGTGGGGGATGAACAAAACCCCCACTGATTAAAGTTTCACTTTATGAGAAAGACTGATTTTGCGCAGGTTTAATAAATTGTTCTGGATTTTCAACAAGCCCGCATACAGCGCATTGGACGCGGTATGTAGGTCCTTGATAAGCCATATGAAAAGCATTTATCGTTTCATTTGTGTATTCTTCTTCTACTTGACCAGTTTGTGGGTTTAACTTGACTGGTTTTACTTGTTGCTCAAGAATATTAAAGCGAGTTCGGTTCGTTTTACAACTTGGACAAAGCATTGGTTCCATATGTATACACCTCCATTTGTATCATTTCTAAAGTGCTTTGATTTTATGCAAGTAAAAAAACTTTCTCAATATAAATAGGTGTTTAATGTGTTTAAAATTCTGAAAAAATAAAATATAATAAATGTAAGAACTGGTTATGTCCAAACCAAATCTCCTGTTTTATGCCAATAAGCTGGGGGCCGAGAAATCGGCCTCATTTTTTTGTGCTTATGGAACAAGGTTATTTAAAAGATTTGTCGAATTTTTAGGGGGATAGATAAAGGGGGATGTAACATGAATTTAAAAATGAAATATATCATTTTATATGTTGAAAAGTTTGAGGAATGTTTAAGGTTCTATAAAGACACTTTACAGTTACCTATAAAAGCAGAGCATGGTACATATATTGAATTTCATACTGGATCAACAATTTTAGCGATGAATACGAGAGAAGATGTAAAGAAATTAACCGGATTACCGCTTACAGAAGGTGAATTACAGTCTTCTCATTTCGAATTGGGATTCGTCGTTGAGAATGTACAAGAAACAATTGAGCAATTCAGAGAGCAAGGTATCAAGATTTTAGTTGAACCAATTGTAAAGCCATGGGGACAAACAATTGCATACATTGCTGATCCAGACGGTAATTATATTGAAATTTGCAGTTCATTAGAATAGAGGGAGAAAAAGAGATGGGATTTCCGAAACTAGAAACAGAACGTTTACTATTAAGAGAACTTACATTATTAGATGCAGAAGCGATGTTCCGCTATTTTTCGAAAGAATCTGTTATACGTTATTTCGGGATGGATTCTTTCGAAAATATTGAACAAGCGAAAACAACGATTCAAACGTTTAAAAATCGTTATGAAGAAGGAAGTGTGTTTCGTTGGGGAATTGAGAAAAAGGGGTCGGGTCAACTAATTGGAACGTGCGGATTTCATTTAATTAACAATCATCATAAACGAGCTGAAATTGGTTATGAATTAGACGATACATATTGGGGGCAGGGATATGCAACTGAAGCACTTCAGGCCATATTAACTTATGGATTTGAATCGTTACAGCTCATAAGAATTGCTGCTGTTGTATATGTAGAAAATAAAGCTTCTCAAAAATTGTTAAAAAAAGCAGGGTTTCAAGAAGAAGGATTGCTTCGAAAACATATGATTCAAAATGGAGTTGCTCATGATACAATTTTATACTCTTTATTAAAGGAAGAGTGGCAGAAGTAATGGGTACACGTGAACTTATAAATGTTATGAAGAAGCATAAAGAAAATAGATTCATTTTAGGAATAGATGGTTTAAGCCGTTCAGGCAAAACAACATTCGTAACAAATTTAATGAAAAATATGAAACAAGAAGGCATTCCGTTTCATGTTTTTCATATTGATGATCATATTGTGGAGCGTAATAAACGCTATCATACAGAACATGAAGAATGGTATGAGTATTATTATTTACAATGGGACATTGCATACTTACGGCAGACATTTTTTCAGAAGCTACAACATGAAACAAAATTGAAATTGCCTTTTTATGACGATGAAAAAGACTCATGTGAAATGAAGAAAGTACAGATTCCTATCGTAGGTGTAATTGTAATTGAAGGAGTTTTTCTGCAACGAAAAGAATGGAGAGATTTCTTTCATTATATGGTGTATTTGGATTGTCCAAGAGAGACAAGATTTCTACGCGAGAGTAAGAAAACACAGAAAAATCTTTCAAAGTTTGAGAATAGGTATTGGAAAGCAGAGGATTATTACTTAGAAACGGAATTGCCGAAGGATAGGGCGGATTTAGTCATAAAGTGATTTGAAGAAAACCTCAACTTTTTGTTTGAAAAGTTGAGGTTTCTCTATGTAATAGCAGATTAATTATTTCAATTAATGAGAAGGAGAATATTATTATAATTTGAATTATATATTTATAGATAAATCTATAGATAAAAATATTTCAATAAAGCGAGTGATCACATGAGTATTTTTATTTTAGAAGATGATGTCATACAAGCGCAGCAAATGAAGCGGCTAGTTGAAGAGATTTGTGAGAAATATAGGTTGCCTTTTGATTTTATCGAGGTAACTAGTAAAAGTGAAAACATTATTACTAACATTCCAAAGGCGAAGTATGTCCCAATCTATTTTTTAGATATAGAGATAAAAAGAGAAGAGCGTAAAGGTTTACAAGTGGCGCAAGAAATACGAAAGTATGATACGCAAGGAATTATTGTGTTTGTAACGACGCATTCTGAATTTGCACCTATTTCATACCAATACATGGTATCAGCTTTAACTTTTATTGATAAAGGGTTGCCATACGAGGAGAAGTGTAAAGTTTTTGAACAATGTTTACTCCAATATGAAGCACGTAATAAGCACATCATTCCATCTGATGATTTTATTGTTGAAAACAGTAATGCAACTGTACGAGTTCCTTTTCACGAAGTTGAATATGTTATGACCGATGAACCGCACCGGTTAGCATTAGTGACGTTAGATCGAATCGTTTATTTTTATGGAACTTTAAAGGAAATTGAAATAATAGATGAACGTTTATTTCGTTGTCATCAATCATATATCGTGAATACGAAGCAAATGTTTTATTACGATGCGAAGCAAAAAATGATAGTTTTAAAAAGCGGGAAACGTATTCCGGTATCACGTCGTTTAGTGAGTAAAGTACGTAACATGTTAAAGGGTGAGATGTAATGTATATTTATGATTTATTTGCAATACTGCTTACTAGTATGTGTCACACGTTTTTATACATACAATTAATCCGGTACAATAGATTGTCAGTTAGAATGTTAATAGCTTTAAGTGCGGTATTCATTATTTTACTTGCTATTGTCGTAACAGTAACGAGATATCCAGAGTTGAATAGTACGATTGTGTTATTTTTAATAAGTTTAGGATTAATGCAAAATGAATTGAAATTTAAGCATAATTTATATTTTGCACTGGTGAGTATGGTGATTATAACGTTAGTGAAAATGTTACTTTTCGATTTAGGAATGAAAATCTTTATGTTAACGCCATTCAATTTATATTTATGGACAGGTAGCATGATTCATCTTATCGTATCGACACTTACTTTTATCGGTATTCTATTAGCGCGTAAAAGAATCCAAAAAATTGCTCAATATATAGTAGGTAGTCCGTTATATTATATAACTTACATATTATTAATTATCGGGTTTATTATTGAACTAATTTTAACTCAGCCGTCAACTGAGTTTTTAGCAAAAATAAATCAACAATACAGTGAAGTAAGTTATAATTCAGCGATTATTATTTTTTTATTATTACTAATCATTGTACTAATAAGCTCACATTTATCGAAAGAAAAGTTACGAGAAGAGCATGAAAAACGTTTAGATAAAGAGTTATTAGATTATGTGGAGAAATTAGAGGATATGCATGATGAGCTTGCTAGTTTCCGTCATGATTATATGAATGTATTACTATCGTTAGAAGAGGGAATACGTACAAAAAATGTGAAAGAAATTGAGCAAGTGTATTATGATGTTGTTGCACCTACATTAAAAACAATAAATGACCATGAACTTGATATTGCAAAATTATCTCGCATACATATTCCTGAAGTAAGAAGTGTATTAAGAGCGAAAGTCGGCACTGCCCAGCAGCAACAAATAAAAGTAATGCTTGATATACCGGAGAATATTGAAAGTGTTTCAATGACCATTATTTCATTTATTCGCATCATTTCAGTTTTAGTAGATAATGCAATTGAAGAAGCAGTACAAAGTGAGGAGAAGATATTGCAAATCGCATTCTTTGAAATGGATTCACGACAATATTTTATCGTGCGTAATAGTTCAAAGAGTGAAGAGATTGATTTGCAAAAAATTTATGAAAAAAACCATTCAAGTAAAGAAGGGGCTAGAGGATACGGGCTATTCTCATTAAAACGTATCATGAATAAAACAAATAATGCGACGTTAGAAACAACTTATGTAAGTCCTTATTTCACACAAACATTTATATTAAAAGAGATGAAATGACCATCCATGATGAAAATGAAACCGAATAGGAAATAACTACATACTTTTTTCACTCGTTTTTATACACTTCAAGTAAGAGGTGAAGCGAGATGAATGGTCTTATTTTTACAACAATGATTAGCATTGGTTTACCGCTTATTGCACTTTTATATGCTTTTTGGAAGAAACGCTATATTCCATATATGTTAGGGGTATTGGCTTTTGTTGTATCACAAATATTGATTCGCATACCAATACTGAATTATTTAAATGGAACTAGCACAGATTTTCAAATGTTTTCTGTTATGCAGCCTGTACTATTTGTTCTTTTGCTTAGTTTATCAGCTGGAATTTTTGAAGAGGTAGCCCGTGTTATCGCAATGCGTTATTTTATGAAACAACGAGATTGGCAGTCTGGCTTTTTATTTGGAGCAGGGCATGGTGGTATTGAGGCGGTATTGATAGTCGGTATCCCGGTAATATCCCTACTATTATCACAAACAGTCATCCAAAATGGTGACAGTTACTATTTCGGCGGTATCGAGCGTATTTTTGCGATGGTATTACATGTCGGGCTTTCCTTCATTGTATTGCAAGCTGTCGTCCAAAAGAAATTTCGTTATGTTGTGTATGCAATTATCATCCATGGGACTGCAAATGGAATAGCGAGCATTATATCACTTTATGTACCAGGGAAAAGCGGGATCATTATGTCAGAAGTTTCAATAGCAATTTGTGCTTTACTCGTTTTTAGTTATAGTTTCAATTTAAAAAGAAAGGGTGTATTAAAATGAGAAAAATGTTACTTATTATTATAAGTGCTATCGCGGCATTCGCACTTGCAGCATGTACCGGAAATAAAGTAGATGAAAGTACGTCTAAAAAATTTATTCCGAAAGCGGAAGAAATTGTATCATTATTAAATGAGGCAAAATATAAAGAAGTGCATGAAAAATTTGATAGTAAAATGACAGCTGCATTGCCAGAAGAAAAGATGAAAGATCTTACACCTATAATCGAGAAAGCTGGTACGTTCGAAAAAATTGAAAAACAATCGATTGAAGAAAAAGATGGTTTATATACGGTTATTCTTGTAGCGAAATATAGTAAAGAACAACGGACATTTATTATAACTTATAATGATAAAGAGAAAATAGCAGGTTTAGTTATCAAATAAAAAAGAGACACAGTGGAAGTTACCGCTGTATCTCTTTTTTTTGTTTTAACCAAATTATGGTTATTTATGCTAATATGAAATCATAGCTACATAAGAAGGAGGGGTAGGATGAACACCGAAATAGTTCCCAAAAAGAAGTACAGTATAATAAGCTATATATCTTTACTCATCGGCATTTTGTGTTTTCTGTTCGTTTTTATTACACCGACAAGGATAGCGAATGTAGGTAATATAGTGGGAGACTATATTGCAGTTGCCCTGACAGTTGCAGGTATTATACTTTCTGTCATTACAATGACGAAAAAAACAGAAAAGAAAGCAATTGCAATTGTCTCATTAATACTTTCTTCATCTTTCTTTGTTTTTTGGATTATCACGATTATCTTATTGTTTACTGGTCAAATTAGTTTTGCGCCGTAATGTGCAATCAAAAGAGTCCTTCTCGTATGAAGGACTCTTTTTTATTCGGTATCTTCTGGTCGATATTCTAAAATATCCCCAGGTTGGCACTCTAATGCTTTACAAATTGCTTCTAAAGTGGAAAATCGAATTGCTTTTGCTTTTCCGTTTTTCAAAATAGAAAGGTTAGCCATCGTAATCCCAACTTTATCAGTCAGCTCTGTGACACTCATTTTCCGTTTAGCAAGCATTACATCAATATTAATTATTATTGCCATATGTATCACCTCAGACCGTCAAATCGTTTTCTGATTTTATATCTATCGCATCTTGTAAAAGCCTTTGGAGAACGGCAGCAAAGACCGCGATAACCATTGATGCAAGAATCATGATCATGCCAATAATGATAAAGCCTGGAGCGTCATCTCTCTCCGCAATGAGATAAAAGAGTGGCATGCCTAATAGGTACAAGATGCTGATTGTCATAGCGCAGTATTTTATATTTTTTAAAGCGCTAACAGACAATTCCGAGAAAGCATTGTTTTTATCAATATAGCTTAACAGTTTAAAAGCTTGATACAGGGCGTAGTAAAAAGGTATAGCCGTTGCATATAAATTGATAAAGACAAGATATTTTATAAATGCAATATCGGGATACAATTCAGCTGCGAAATTCCCAATTTTAGGGACCAAAAATATACACATAGCTAGAACAGGGATTCCGATTAGAATCACAACGGTTTTTAAAAAGAGTGTGGATCCTTGTTTCATAAAAAGCACCTCATTTATTTAATATCTTTTAAATTTAACATGAAATTTATTGTTTAACAATAAATTTTTATTTATTATAATCATGTTTTTATTGTTAAATAAATTTTGAATTAAAATGAATATAATCGTTCCTTATTTCTGTAAATGATGTTATGTTAAAAGTAATGATTAAAACTTTTGTATATTAAGAGTGTTTAGAAAATCAATATTTTGCGTAATTAGACGAGGTGTTAATGAAATGAAATCGTACACACAGTTTGAACGAAGAAAACACATACTAGATGAGTTGGAAAAGTATAATCGAGTGATGGTAAATGATTTAGCGAAAGTACTAAATGTTACAACAGAAACGATACGAAGAGATTTGGATATGTTGCATAAGGAAGGGCAGCTTACGAAAATACATGGTGGGGCAATTAAGAAAAAAGATCAATCACTAGAATTTCATTTTGATAAACGTCGATCTGAGAATATTGAAGAAAAACGAAAAATTGCAATGGAAGCAAGTAAACTCGTAGAAGATAATGATATTATCGCAATTGAAATTGGGACAACTACAATGCAAATTTTAGATTACATATACGATAGAAAGAATTTGACGATTTTAACAAACTCGATACCGGCTGTGAATAAAATTATTGAGCTGAAAGAACAGTACGATTCCTTTGATTGCAGGTTAATAGTCATAGGAGGAATATTGAATACAAATTCATTAGCACTGTCTGGAGAAATGACGTTAAACTATCTTGATCATTTCACTGTTAATAAGTTATTTGCTTCGTGTGATGGCATTTCATTAGAAAAAGAACTAACATGTTCATATATTGAAGATGCTCAAATATATAAGCAGTTAAAAAATAATGCAAAACAAGTTGTAATGATGGCTGATGAATCAAAGTTTAATTTAACAAAGTTTTATAAAAGCGGGAGTTTTAGTGATATAGATGCATTATATACGAATGCGAAACTTGATGAAGCGTGGGAAAGTGTGTTAACAAGTAATGGAGTAGAAATAATAACAGTATAGAAAAACAAAAAGAAGGCTATTTCTTAGTAAGTTGAGGAATAGCCTTCTTTTTGTTTATATGTTGTTTTGTTTTGTTAATTTGTTGTTTTTACAATTAGTTAACAAATTAACAACATTGTGTTAATAATGAACTCGTACAATATGAATTAGGGGGTGGCAAGAATGCAAATAAAACTATCAAAAGCTGTGTTCTTTTTAATACCAGTTGGAATACCTCTAATCTTGTTTTGGATTATTCCGAATTTCATTAGTTTAGGTATTAGTTTTACTGATTGGGATTTTATGACGAATGATTTTAACTTTGTTGGTTTAGAAAACTATTTCAATTTATTTACACAAGATTCTTTTATGCAAGCATTGCTCAATACGTTTTATTTCGGAATTGGAACAGTCATTCCGACGATTGCATTAGGCTTAGGGTTCGCATTATTTTTCCGAAAGAAATTCAAAGGTTCTGCATTGTATCAATTAATGATCTTTTCACCATGGGTAACGCCAACAATAGCTGTATCCATTGTGTGGTCACTCTTATATGAACCTCAATTTGGAGTTATTAATAAAGTGCTAAACTTTTTCGGAATACCTGGTTTGGACTGGCTTCAGAGTAGTCAAACAGCGATGTTAGCGGTCATTATAATGACTGTTTGGAAATTAGTTGGTTGGACAATGATTTTCTATATCGGCGCATTAGAAAAAGTTCCAGATAGTTTATATGAAGCAGCTAGTATTGATGGAGCAAATGTATGGCAGAAATTTAGATATGTAACACTGCCAATGGTTTCATCAACAACTTTCTTCTTAGTTGTCGTTAATACAATTTCTTCAGTGCAGGCTTACGATCAAATAAAAATTTTAACACAAGGTGGACCTAGTGGTTCGACGCGTACGTTACTGTATTTATTCTTCCAACAAGGGTTTGAACAGTTTGATATGGGATCTGCAACAGCAATCGCATTTATCATACTAATCATTACAATTCTACTATCTGTTATAAACAAAATAATAGGTGATAAGTGGGTGAACTATTAAGGTGAATAATATGAACAAAGGTCCATTAATCGTAAAGCATCTCTTTCTAGCTCTATCAAGTATACTATTTGTTTTTCCGTTCATATGGATGGTACTTGGCTCGTTTAAAACATCTAGTGAAGTATTACAAGGAGGCTTTTGGCCTAAAGAATTTCATTGGGAAAATTATCGACAAGTATTAGACATACTACCATTTAACACATATTTATTTAATAGTTTTTATACATCTTTCCTCATTACAATATATGTGCTTGTTTCATCTGCACTGTTTGCTTATATGTTGGCATTTTACAAGTTTAAAGGTAAAAATATTACATTTAGTGTTGTAATGGCAACGTATATGATCCCTGGAGCTGTTTCGTATGTTCCTGTATATGTAATGCTAGGGAAATTTGGTCTGCTTGATTCTCATTTTGGATACATGATTTCTATGGCTGTTAGCGTATTCGGTATTTTCTATTTAAAACAATCGTTCCACAAAGTTGGTTTTGAAATAGTTGAAGCAGCCAAAATTGATGGGGCAAGTGATTGGCGTATTCTTTGGAAGATTATTTTCCCAATGACACGATCATCATTTGTAACATTAGGATTGGTCACGTTTATTGGTAATTATAATAATTACGTCTGGCCAGCTCTTATTTTGAAAGATAATACGCAAAAGTTAATTACGAATGGAATTGCTGATTATTTCATTAATAGTTCCTTAGGAAGAGATTGGTCACACATTATGGTTGCAAGTACAATCGCAACAGTGCCACTCCTAATCGTATTTTTAATTCTACAAAAATGGTTTTTATCTGGTGTTACTGATTCAGGAATAAAGGGGTAATTAAATAGTAAAGGGGATCTGTGGGATGAAAAAACTATTCATGCTTCTAACAGTTATAACATTGTTTGTAAGCGCACTTGCGGGATGTTCAGGCGGAAAAGGAAGTACGGTTAAAGCGAGTAAAGAAGGAGAGAAGGTTGTTGTTCCATTCATTAACGGAGTAGGAGGTTCTCTTGCAGATCGTGTAGATAAGATTGTAGAAGAATACAATAAAAGCCAGGACAAATATGTAGTGAAAACGACAAAAGCTGGTAGCTATGATGAGTCTTATCAAAAATTACAAAGTGGATTTGCAGCAAATAATCAAGAAGCAATTGCATTACTAGGTTCAGATGTCGTTCAAGAATATGCTAAAAAACAGTTAATCGTACCTATAGATGAATATGTTAAAAATGATACTAATTTCAAAAAAGAAGATTATGGAAAAGGGTTTATGGAGCAAGCAACGATTAACGATAAGTTGTATGGAATTCCGTTTTACGGTACAACACAAATTTTTTATTACAATAAAAAAGCATTAGCGGAGAATGGTTTTACAAAAGATGATTTAAAGACGTGGGAAGGTGTAGAAAAAGTAGCAAAAACAGTCGCAAAACGTGGTCAAAATGGAAATGTATCATATGCGGGCTGGATGCCAATGTGGGGAACTTCCAATTTAATTGATGCGGTTCGCAGTGCTGGCGGAAATGTATTAAGTGAAGATGGTACCAAAGTATTAATTAACGATGACACTTGGGTTACGGTATGGGAGAAATTCCGTACATGGCTTCATGAAGATAAAATTATGAAAATACATTCAGGTGGTACTGGATGGGAATATTGGGATAAAACAGTAATTGATTTAGTTGAAGGTAGAACGCTAGGATTTACAGGATCATCTGGTGACCAAGGATTTGTTTTTAAATCATTAGGAAAAGGAATGACAGAAGAAGAACGCCTTAACACATTTGAAGCATTACCTCAGCCTGCTTGGGGTAATAATAAACCAGCGCCAAAACTAGAAACATATTTATTTACATTAACGAGAAATATTGATCCAGAAGTAGCAAAAGGCGCATATGACTTTATGAAGTTTGCGACAAGTACGGAGAAAACGGCTGAATGGTCTATGGCTACAGGATATATCCCTGTTCGTAACAATGTAACAGATTACGGCCCATATGCTGAATTTGTCAAAAAACAACCACAAGCATTAGTTCCATTAGAACAAGCTAACAATTATGGAGTGGGACCATTTGTTGATCCAACGGGCGGGAAAATCAATGATGCCTTAAATGTAGCGAAAGATAAAGTAGAGATTGAAGGAATTCCAGCGAAAAAAGCATTAGATGAAGCAGCTAAAGTTGCACAAGAAGAGTTAGATAAAGTTTTGAAAAAGAAGAAGTAATATTACATGAGGTGCTTTTGAACACAGGAAGTGCTTCTAAATGACCTTCATTAAAACGGAAAACGGAAAAAGGTGTGAGAACGATGATCGAAATAACAAGTACGATAACACTTTCTCCATTCGTAATAAATAAACATTGTTTCCAAATGGATGAAACTGATATTAAAAATTTCACATTAACGATTGATCAAGGGGATAGCCAGAAAATCCCGCTTTTATTAATCGTAAGAGATCCTAGCGGTTATGTACGTATACAATATCAAACGCCAGTTGCAAATGAAAAACTAGTCGTATCGAAAGATGTAAAGTTTTGTTCCGCAGGGTGTAGTGGAGGAGAAATACAGTCAGGTAATTGGGAATTGGAAGTCATATATATCCCTCATTGTGCAAAGAAAGTAGTGAAATTTACTGGGGCAAAAGTTGACTACACAGTAAATATAGTAGTGAACGATCAGTTGGAACGAAAGTATAATAGAGAGCACTTTTGTAAGGAAAATGTTTTTATCGATGATGACCGTTTTAATAAGGTGATAAATGAAGAACATCGCTGGTACAAAGGAGAATTTCATGAACACACAGATTTAACTGATGGCGAGATAGATGATGAACTTGGAATGAAAGTATGCGAAAAACAAGAATTAGATTTTTTATATGCAACGGAGCACAATATCGTAATGCCATCGTATGAAAAAGGAAACACATTAATTATACCATCTATGGAACTTACAACTCCGTACGGTCATTACAATATATTCGGGATAAAGGAATACGCTGACTTTACAAAGTATGTAGATGAATCATTTAGCGCTGAAAATATGAACGTACTATTTTCATTGATGAAGGAAAAAGGCTATTTATTGAGTGTGAATCACCCATTTATGAAACCTTGGGCGAACCAAGTGAATATCGATTTAGAACATGTTCATACGATGGAAATTATGTGTGACCCAACTTATAAAAAAAGTAAATCATCCACTTTAGAAGCTTTACGTTGTTTCGATCAAATGTGGGCAAATGGTCTTAAAATTTGGGGGATAGGAGGAAGTGATTCGCATTTACATCCGTCTAAAACATTCCCAGGATCAAAAGACCCATCCATTTACGGTGATCCAGGAACATATGTATTATGTAACGGTTTATCTATGAAAAACTTAAAATCTGCAATCAAAAAGGGACGAATTTATTTCTCACGTTTTAGAAAACTAGTGATAGATATTCAAAATGAAGGGGAAGCGATATATGTCGGTGATGAGGCTAAGGGAAATATTATTTACAGCATTGCTACTGACAAACCGTGTGATTGGAGACTAATAATAAATGGGCAAATGATAGAACAAAAACCTGGCTGCGATGTAACCTTTGTATTCTCTTTAACTGAAGGGGAATACGCTAGGGTTGAGGGATGGGAAGAGGATGAATTAGTAGCGTTTATTAATCCTATTCATAATAAAGTACAGTATAAAAATGTAAAAACATGGGATGAAATTATAGGGGGAATAAAAAGTGAATAAAGCAATTATTTTTGATAAAGATGGAACATTAATACAGTTAGATTCCGTTTGGTACAAAATTGTACATCGTGTGTTAGATGATATATTTCAAACGTATCCAAATGAAACAAGTAAACGAGATGATTACTTATCGATTATTGGTATGAATGATAATGATTTTGAGAGTACGAGTTTACTAGCTTGTCGCACAAATTACTTTATTGCGGCTGCATGGTATTCGTTGTTAGAAAGTCAACATGTAGATAAAAAGAATTTCATTCATGACGTATGTCTTTTATTCAAAAAGTACTCTACTGCAGATGATCTTATATTTACAGAAGTGGAAGGTGCAAAGGAAACGTTACGATATTTAAAAGAAAATGAATATATTATTGGCGTTGTTACGGCAGACGATGTTGATGCTGCGATTCATTCTCTAAAAATGACCGAGTTATATGATTACGTAGATTTTTTAGGTGCAGATGATGGTGTGAATAGAACAAAACCTGAAAGTGATTTTTATCATATGTTTAAAGAACAATTCTCATTAGCTGAGGAAGATGTACTTATGGTAGGTGATACATTAACAGACGTTACATTTGCGAGAAATAGTAATATTAAAGTAGTGGGCGTCTTATCCGGTGCAAGTAGAAAAGAAGATTTAGAAGGAAAAGCTGATTATATTTTAGATAGTATGAAGGATATTTCGAAAGTTTTATAAAACAACTGTACACCGAATTTTCTCAATAAGAGTACTTATAAAAACAGCTCAATTTCTAGGAGGATATTATGGCTCAACTATCATTCAAAAACATTTACAAAAAATATGATCATGATGTGACAATCGTAAAAGATTTTAATCTAGAAGTAAATGATGGCGAATTTATCGTTTTGGTTGGTCCTTCAGGGTGTGGGAAATCTACAACATTACGTATGATTGCAGGACTTGAAGAGATTTCAGAGGGCGATTTTTATATTGATGGAAAGCGTGTAAATGATGTTACACCGAAAGATAGAGACATTGCAATGGTATTTCAAAACTACGCGCTTTATCCACATATGAGTGTTTATGAAAACATGGCATTTGGGTTAAAACTACGAAAGTATAGTAAAGAAGAAATTGACCAGCGTGTGCAACATGCAGCGAAAATTCTTGGGCTTGATCAGTATTTAAGTAGAAAGCCAAAAGCACTTTCAGGTGGACAACGCCAACGTGTCGCTTTAGGAAGGGCGATTGTTCGAAATGCGAAGGTATTTTTAATGGACGAGCCTTTATCAAACTTAGATGCGAAGTTGCGTGTTCAAATGCGTGCTGAGATTACAAAATTACACAAGCAACTGCAAACAACAACTGTGTATGTTACGCATGATCAAATAGAAGCTATGACGATGGCAACCCGCCTTGTTGTGTTAAAAGATGGGATTGTACAACAAGTCGGTACACCGAAAGAAGTGTATGAAAATCCTGAGAATGTATTTGTTGGAGGATTCATTGGCTCTCCTGGAATGAATTTTTTTAAAGGATTATTAACAGATAACGCGCTTATGGTTGATAAGTGGGAAATTGAAGTACCAGAAGAGAAAATGAAGGGCTTGCGAAATAAGGGCTATACGAATAAAGAAATTATAATAGGGATACGTCCAGAAGACTTTTATTATGGAAAAGCAATCGAGGCGTTATCATATAACGCAAAAGTAACGGTATGTATTGATGTAGCAGAATTAATGGGGGCGGAAACATATCTATATTCTAGCCTAAACGGACAATCTTTTGTTGCACGTGTGGATACTTCTTTAGATGTGAAAAGTCAATCAAATATAGATTTAGTTTTGAACATGGAAAAAGTTCATTATTTCGACTTAGAAACTGAGAAACGAATTGTTTTATAGAAAATAATTATGGGATTATATTTTTAAAGTTTCTCCAATTAAATGAAAAGTAAAAAAACGATTATCCTTTCAATTACAGGATAATCGTTTTTTTATTTTTTAGGAAACAAGTTGTTGTTAGCTTCGTGATAATAGGGGATTACTATTATAAACTTGCATAAATACAGCGGGAGATTACCGTCTTGTATACATACAAAGATGAAATAGTCTATGGAGGGACAGCTATGTCGAATTGTAGTAAAAAGATAATAGGACTCATGATAACCTTAAGTATGTTAGGGACAGGAATAATAATGAAAGATAGTGAGATAAAAGCTGAGACGAAAAAAGGAGAACACCAGCCGAAAAATGTAATAATGATGGTTATGGACGGAACGAGTTCTTCGGCGACAACATTGGCTCGATTGTATAAAGGGGCACCGCTCGCGTTAGATGAAATTGTAACAGGGGGCGTTCGTACCTATTCAGCAGAATCAGCTATTACAGACTCAGCCCCAGCAGCTACAGCATTAGCAACAGGGAATAAATCGAATGCAGGGTATGTAGGCGTATTACCTTCTATTGTGAATTCACCTCGTGTAAAGCCAATAACAGAAGAGGACTGGATGAGACCAGTTGCCAATGTTTTAGAAGGGGCAAAACGCACTGGACGTGCTACTGGAATTGTTGCAACATCTGAAATTCAGCATGCTACTCCGGCTGGGTTCTCGGCTCACCATGCCAATCGCAAGCATTTTGACGTAATTGCGGAGCAGCAAGTATATCAAAATATAGATGTCGTATTAGGTGGGGGAAAAGCATCACTTCTACCTGTAAAAAGTAGTGGGATTCGAAAAGATGGTGAAGATTTAGTAAAAGTAATTCAAAACAAAGGATACGACTTTGTTGAAACGAAAGATGCATTATTGAACGCTACATCAAATAAAATTTGGGGCTCTTTCTCTCATACTGCACTTGCGTTCGATATGGATCGTGCAGCAACGAATCCGGAGCAACCAACACTTTCTCAAATGACAGAAAAAGCAATTCATACATTATCTAAAGATAAAGATGGCTTCTTTTTATTTATAGAAGGAAGTAAACCTGATTGGGCAGCGCATGCGAATGACCCAATTGGGATGATTAGTGATGTATTGGCATTTGATGAAGCGGTAGCAAAAGCGTTACAATTTGCCCAAAAAGACGGGAATACGTTGCTCATCGCTGTAGCTGACCATGGTAACAGCGGAATTTCTATTGGCAATATGAATACGACAAAAGAATATAAGACGACCCCGGTAGCAGCTTACATAAACCCACTGAAAAAGGCAAAAATGACACTTGAAGGTGCTACAAATAAACTGAAAAGTGATTTATCAAATGTAGGAGATGTAGCTACATTATATGGTCTGGACAATTTAAAGCAAGAAGAAAAAGAAAAGTTAAAAGCAGCTCAAAAGAAAAATGATGTAGGCCCGATACTTACTACATTATTGGCTAATCGTGCAAACATTGGTTTTACGACAGGCGGTCATACAGGTGAAGACGTATTTTTATACTCTTATGGACCTCAAAAACCAAAAGACTTAGTCCAAAATACGGACATTGCGAAAACTATGGCAAAATCAATGGGCTTTAACTTAGAAGAATTAACAAATGAATTATTTGTAGAGAGTAAAGTAGCCTTTAAGAGAATTGGTGCAACTGTAACGATTGACAAAACGGATACAACAAATTGGACCCTCATAGTAAAACGAAATAAAGAGGAAGCTCAATTATTTGCTAATAAAAATATCATCCGAATCGGTGGAAAAGATTATGAATTAGGAAGCGTCGTCGTTGAAAGTAATGGAAAGTTCTATGTACCAGAAGAAGCAATTCATTTATTTATAAAGCATTCTCGTTAAAAAATCGCTAACCATTTATCCTTGATAGGCTAAGTGGTTAGCGATTTTTTGTATTATATCATAAATGTTTTTATATTACACCGTAATAGGTTACTATCTTCTTGTTTATTTCACATTACATAAAAAATATTTCTCAACAATTGTGCGTTAATTAAATATTGAATATTCACATTATAACGAATATTATGTTCTTATCGATAAAAAACGATAATTCTCAACAATCGGGGGAGGAAATGCATTGAAAAAGAACAAGAAGTTAAAACCTTTATCAGTATTAGCAACAGCGGCAGTGCTAAGTAGTACATTTGCTTTTGGAAGTCATGTAGCGTATGCAGAGACACCAACATCATCTCTACCAATAGATGAACATTTAATACCGGAAGAGCGTTTGGCAGAAGCGCTAAAACAACGGGGCGTAATTGATCAATCTGCATCACAAGCTGAAACATCAAAGGCTGTTGAAAAATATGTTGAGAAAAAGAAAGGGGAAAACCCTGGGAAAGAAATTTTGACAGGAGATAGTCTTACGCAAGAAGCTTCTGATTTTATGAAAAAAGTAAAAGATGCAAAAATGAAAGAAAATGAACAGGCGCAGCAACCTGAAGTAGGACCGGTAGCTGGACAAGGTGCAGGCTTAAGCACTGGAAAGTTAAATGGAAAAGTACCTACTACACCTGCGAAGCAAGAAGAATACAATGGGGATGTTCGAAAAGATAAAGTACTTGTTTTACTCGTAGAATTTAGTGATTTTAAGCATAATAATATTGATCAAGAGCCAGGATACATGTATTCTAAGGACTTTAATCGTGAACATTATCAAAAAATGTTATTTGGTGATGAGCCATTTACATTATTTGATGGATCAAAAATTAACACATTTAAACAATATTATGAAGAACAATCTGGTGGTAGTTACACAGTTGATGGAACTGTAACGGAATGGCTTACTGTTCCAGGAAAGGCTTCGGATTACGGTGCGGATGCAGGGACTGGTCATGACAACAAAGGTCCTTTAGGGCCACGTGATTTTGTGAAAGAAGCATTAAAAGCAGCAGTAGCAAAAGGGATCAATTTAGCAGATTATGACCAATTTGATCAATACGATCAAGATGGTGATGGAAATAAAAACGAGCCAGATGGTATTATTGATCATTTAATGGTTGTACATGCTGGCGTGGGTCAAGAAGCCGGCGGTGGTAAATTGAAAGATGATGCGATTTGGTCTCATCGTTCAAAACTTGGATCAAAACCATATGCAATTGATGGTACAAAATCTTCTGTTTCGAATTGGGGCGGAAAGATGGCTGCATACGATTATACAATCGAGCCTGAAGACGGAGCAGTTGGTGTGTTTGCACATGAGTATGGTCACGATTTAGGCCTACCAGATGAGTATGATACAAAGTACTCGGGACAAGGTGAGCCTGTTGAGTCTTGGTCTCTTATGAGCGGTGGTAGTTGGGCTGGAAAAATTGCAGGAACAGAGCCAACAAGTTTCTCACCGCAAAACAAAGAGTTTTTCCAAAAGAATATGAAGGGGAACTGGGCGAATATTCTCGAAGTTGATTATGATAAACTTAGCAAGGGAATCGGCGTTGCAACTTATTTAGATCAAAGTACTACAAAATCAAAACGACCAGGAATCATTCGTGTTAACTTGCCGGACAAAGATATAAAAAATATTGAATCGGCATTTGGTAAGAAATTCTATTACAGTACAAAAGGAAATGACATTCATACAACACTTGAGACACCAGTATTTGACTTAACGAATGCAACGGATGCTAAGTTCGATTATAAAGCATTCTACGAACTTGAAGCGAAGTATGATTTCCTTGATGTAAATGCGATTGCGGAAGATGGAACGAAGACACGTATTGATAGAATGGGCGAAAAGGATGTAAAAGGCGGTGCGGATACAACTGATGGTAAGTGGGTTGATAAGTCCTATGATTTAAGCAAATTCAAAGGAAAAAAAGTAAAACTGCAATTTGAATATATAACAGATATTGCAGTAGCTTATAAAGGATTTGCATTAGATAATGCCGCTTTAACTGTAGATGGAAAAGTTGTTTTCTCTGATGATGCAGAAGGGCATCCAGCAATGACATTAAAAGGTTTTACTGTGTCAAATGGATTTGAACAGAAAAAAAATAACTACTATGTAGAGTGGAGAAATTACGCTGGTTCTGACACGGCGTTACAACATGCGCGTGGTCCAGTATTTAATACAGGAATGGTTGTATGGTATGCGGATCAAAGCTTTACAGATAACTGGGTAGGGGTTCATCCAGGTGAAGGATTCCTAGGAGTAGTAGATTCTCATCCGGAGGCAATCGTAGGGACATTAAACGGAAAACCGACTGTGAAGAGCAGTACACGTTATCAAATTGCCGATGCGGCATTCTCGTTTGATCAAACGCCAGCATGGAGAGTAGATTCACCAACTCGCGGTATTTTTGACTATAAAGGATTACCAGGCGTTGCAAAATTTGATGATTCTAAGCAATACATCAACAGCCTAATTCCAGATGCAGGACGTAAGTTGCCGAAATTAGGACTTAAGTTTGAAGTAGTAGGCCAAGCTGAAGACAAGTCTGCAGGTGCAGTTTGGCTTCATCGATAAAATAATGTGAAACGAAGAGGAGCTGCTATAAGTCGTTGAAACTGACTTATAGCAGCTCTATTCTTATTGTGAAAAAGAGATTGCTATATAAATACAAATTGAAAAATACCTCTTTACTATTTAAAGAAAAAAGGTACATAGAAGTGAAAAAGCACTTTGTTTTTATGTATTTATTGGAAAAAAACCCGAATTTTCTTGGAGGAATGCTCCTTCAATCCTATTATAAGTGCTATTTTGGACGTAAGTAATGAGAAGAAAAAAGAGATTTTCACAGTATGTAATATTTTTTATATCTAGACTTAACACCTACTACTAATAGTATGCTATAATATGAACTAGCAACATAAAGGAAAGGAATTAGAGAAAATGACATTAGAAAATACTAAAAATTTAAAAAAACAAGTTGCTCCGTATGAAAAATCAACGATTAAAAAAAGTGTGTGGCAACTTATTAACACAGTCGTGCCATTTCTTATTTTATGGTACCTTGCTTATAAAAGTTTGTCTGTTTCTTATTGGTTATCATTAGTTCCATCTCTGTTAGCTGCTGGTTTTATGACACGAATTTTCATTATTTTTCATGATTGTACCCATTATTCATTCTTTAAAAGTCGACGTGCAAATAGAATAGTAGGGACATGTATGGGTGTGTTAACATTATTCCCGTTTGATCAATGGGGGCATGAACATGCGATTCATCATGCGACAAGTGGTAATTTGGATAAGCGAGGTACAGGAGATATTTGGACGCTTACAGTGGATGAATATTTGGCGGCACCATTTAGACTCCGTTTAGCATATCGTTTATATCGCAATCCATTCGTTATGTTTGGATTAGGTCCGATTTATGTTTTCTTGCTTAAAAATAGATTTAATCGAAAAGGTGCTAGACAGAAAGAACGTATGAATACTTATTTGACGAATATTATAATCGTTGCGGTAGTAGCTATACTTTGCTGGGCAATTGGGTGGCAATCGTTTCTGTTAGTACATGGTACTATATTCTTAATAGCAGGTTCAGTAGGTATTTGGTTGTTTTACGTACAGCACACATTCGAGGATTCTTATTTTGAAGAAGATAAAGAGTGGGAATATGTGAAAGCGGCAGTAGAAGGAAGTTCATTTTATAAACTTCCAAAAATCTTGCAATTTTTAACTGGTAACATTGGATTTCATCATGTTCACCATTTAAGCCCAAGAGTACCTAACTATAAGCTAGAAGAGGCACACAACAATACGCTTCCTTTAAAAAATGTACCAACGATTACTCTGGCTACAAGCTTGCGATCACTCCGTTTCCGTCTTTGGGATGAGAAAAGCAACAATTTTGTTAGCTTTAAAGACGTCAAAAATTTAGTGAAAAACAATGTTTCTATTCGAGTGAAATCTGAACTGTAATTTCATCATATATAAGACGCCCCTTAATCATTTTTGATTTAAGGGGCGTCTTTGTTTAAATAGTAGATAGATGATCCTGATAAGGAATTGCTGTTTTACTTACATTGTTGAATGAAAGCACGAATGACTATAACCGACTATTTCTCCCAAAGCTCGATTAGTCGGCCTTCAGGATCTTTAATCCAAATGAACTTTCCGAAATCACTAATTTCTTCTTTCTTTTCAAGGGGTACACCAATTTGTTCAAGATGCTGAATAGTCTCATTCATATTATGTACTTGGAAATTTAACATCACTTGTTGTTCTGTTGGAAAATAACTATCATCTTCGGTAAAGAAAGAAAAAATAGTCTCATTTCCTAATTCGGGTTTAATTACAGTTCCATTCCACTTTTCTATGTCAATCTTCAATACTGCGCTGTACCATTTTTTTACAACATCGATATTTTTAGTTCTCCAAAATATTCCCCCGAAACCTTTTATCATCGTACATAACTCCTGTCTATTTTCAAATTTTTAAGTAATATATATTCAATATATCAAAACAGCAATCGTAAGGAAAATCATTCACTTATGAAAAGTGAAAAAATACAATTACTAGCATTGTAGTGTTTTCTATACTATGGAAAATGATATCATCCATTGCAGAACTTTCCATTCAAGCAAAGGAGTATAGCAATAAAAGACCGCACATAGAGTGAAAGCAATGTGCGGTCTTTTATGTATAGGCATTACATTACATAGTTTCGCTAATTTTAGTTTCTGTTTGCGTGTTAGTAGTGACTCTTTTCTTAATCTTAAAGTGATAATAAGTATAGCAAAAGATGATAAATGGTACAGTGCAATAGATTCCTAGTCGTTGTTCTGGGATAAAGATAAGACTTATTAAGATAATGCCGTACAATCCAAAACCAAGAATTGGTACAAGAGGATAAAGCGGGGTCTTGAATTTTAAGTCCTCTAATTTTCCACCCTCAGCTAAATAATGTTTACGGAAAAAGAATTGAGAAACACAAATCGACATCCAAACAATGATTGTAATGACTCCAGAAATTGAAATAAGCCATAAGTAAACAGTTTCAGCAGCTACAACGCTAGTCAAAAGAGAAAAACCAGAAATAGCGATTGTCATGATTAAAGCGTTCAAAGGTATTCCTCGTGATGATAATTTCTTTAAAAAGGCAGGGGCCATTTCATTTTTTGATAATGACCAAAGCATTCGAGTTGCCGCATACAGTCCTGAGTTTGCGACAGAAAGAACAGCAGTAAGAATAACAAAGTTCATAATATCAGCTGCATATGGAATACCGATGTTATCAAAAACAGCAACAAATGGGCTTTTCGTTAATCCTGCTTCTTCCCAAGGAATTAAAGCAACGAGAACGAAGATTGCTAAGACGAAGAAAAACATCGTGCGCCATATAATATTTCTAATAGAACGAGGTAAAGTCTTTGCTGGATCTTCACTTTCACCAGCTGCGATTCCAACAAGTTCTGTACCTTGGAAGGAATAATTGACTGTAACCATTGTTAAAAGAATAGCGGCAAGTCCATTTGGGAATAAACCACCATGATTTACGAAATTTGATAATAGCGGAGCTGGTTCGTCGCCTTTTAAATCAATAAAACCGAACATAGCGGCGCCGCCAAGAATAATAAAAGCGATAATGGCAGATACTTTTATACTTGAAAACCAAAATTCTGTTTCTGCATAACTACGAGCAGATAATGCGTTAATGGTAAATATTGTCACGCCAAATATTAAACACCAAACCCAGACAGGAATATCAGGAAACCAGCGCTGCATTGTAATTCCAGCAGTTGTAAATTCAAGTCCAGTCGTGTTCGCCCAGCTTAACCAATACAACCATCCGATTGTAAACCCAGTTGCAGGGTTAATAAACTTGGTTGCATATTCTTGGAAAGAACCTGAAACAGGCATAGCTACAGCAAGCTCCCCAAGACAAAGCATAACGAAATACATTAATAATCCACCAGCAATAAAGGCAAGTACGGATCCACCAGGTCCAGCTTGGCTTATAATAAAGCCAGATCCATTAAATAACCCCGTTCCAATCACACCACCGAGTGCAATCATGAATAAGTGTCTACTTTTCATCGTACGTTTTAATTCATTGTTTGAATTGCTTACTTGCGTCATTGTTTTCCTCACTTTCGTAGTTGGTAGTATGAAAATCGATGTTTTCCGTATTATGGAATGTATTCCGTGATGTGAAATCTTGTTATAATTTTCAGATAATTAAAAAGAAATGTCAATATTTTTTTGTTTCCGCTTTCAAAAAAATATCGGCGGTATATTTTTATTTTTAGAAAATTGAATAAATGGATTGATTTCATTTTGAATTTTTGTTAAATTGATAGTTAATTGAGCGTACTAACAAATTACAAGTCAAGTTGAGGTGAGTTATGGTACAGTCCATTGATCGAGCGATAAGTATTATAAAGTTATTGAATTCTACTAATGAAAAAGAGTATTGGGCTATTTCTGATATAGCGGACAGAACACATCTCCCGGTTAGTACAGTACATAGGTTACTTAACTCTCTAATCGAGCATGGGTTAGTTATGCAAATTTCAGAAACGAAACAGTACAAAATTGGGCCAATGTGGATGGAAATAGGATTACGTCAATTGGAGAAGGTTGACTACAGGTCTGTTGCAAGAGAAGTGATGAAGCGGTTGGCCTTTGAAGTGGAAGAAAGTGTTTATTTGAACATTCCAAACGGAACACATTCTATTATCATTGAAAGAATTGATAGCCCTTTAAAAATTCGTGTTATCGATAACTTAGGGGAACAAATTCCTCTTTCTATTGGCGCTGCAAACAAAACGATGCTTGCCAATATGAAACAGAATGAAATGGAATACATTGTAGAACAGCTACTTTCTTCTGTACCAGAACAAAAGCAAATTCTTTTCAATCAAATAGAGCAGATAAGAAATGATGGATATGCGGTGAGTTATGGTGAAAAAACAGAAGGGACAGTTTCAGTAGCGGCACCTATTATAGGTTTTAATCATAAAGTAGTAGGAGCATTAAGTATTGGATTAATTAGTCATCGCATCAATGATGATCGATTATCTTTTCTTATTCGTAAAGTAAAACAAGCAGCTCATGAGATTTCAATAAAAATCGGCAGTACATCAGAACTATAATTTTGATAGCTGTCGTCATTTTTTATTCATATATTGGAATTGATTTTCATAATGCGGAAAAAATAGGGGGATTTATATGTCAAAGTGGCAATCAAAAGAGCAATTGGTGAAATTATTAAGCAATCTTGTTGAAATTCCTAGTATTACAGGTTCAGAAGCTGAAGTAATATTGCCAGACTTTGTTGTAGAACAATTATCTGATTTACAATACTTCAAAGAAAATCCGCATCATTTACAAAAAAATCCTACGGGGGATGGACGATATTTCGTTACAGCACTAGTAAAGAAAAGTGATAGTACGAAAAATACCGTAATTCTTGTTAGTCATTTTGATGTTGTAGATGTTCAAGATTACGGAGTGTGGAAAGAAGATGCATTTAACCCTAAAAAGTTAACGTCTATGTTCTATGCTCATAAAGATGAGCTACCAGATCATGTACGCGAAGATATAGAACAAGGAGATTGGCTATTTGGCAGAGGAACAATGGACATGAAGTGCGGCCTCGCATTACAAATGGCGATGGTTGAGCAAGCTTGTGAAGGAAGATTTGATGGGAATGTTCTTTTATTAGCTGTTCCAGATGAAGAAGTGAACTCGGTAGGGATGAGAGCTGCTGTTCCGAGATTATTAGATTTAGCAAAAGAACATGACTTAGATTATAAAACAGTCCTTAATTCAGAGCCTATGTTTTCAAGGCATCCTGGTGACCAAAATAAGTATATTTATACTGGTTCTATTGGGAAAGTGTTACCTGGTTTCCTATGCTATGGAAAAGAGACACATGTAGGCGAACCTTTTGCAGGCTTAAATGGGAGTTATATGGCTTCATTAATAACAGCAGAATTAGAGTTGAATACAGACCTTTGTGATATTGTAGAAGGGGAAGCGAGTCCTCCGCCAACTAACTTACTTCAAAGGGACTTAAAGGAGGATTATTCTGTACAAATTCCGCATCGTGCAGTCACATTGTTTAATTTGTTTTTATTAGAAAAATCAATGACAGATGTCGTTTCATTGTTACGTCAAAAAGTAACGAAAGTAGCAGAGAAGATAGAAGAGTCGTATGAAAAACATGCATATCGTTTTTCTAAATATAATCCGTTCATACCACCTAATCTCAAAGTAAATGTATTAACGTATGAAGAGCTTATCGCGTATGCAATTGAACAACATGGGCGAGAGAAAATAGATGAAATTCAATCTACTATTATAAAAAATAGAGAAGATAAAGATGATCGTGCGGTAACGATTGATTTAGTAGATAAATTAGCTATTTTATGTAAAGAAAAAGCACCGATGATTGTGCAATTCTTTGCACCGCCATATTATCCAGCTGTAAGTTCACGCAACAACCAGTTAATTAAAGAAGTAGTTGGAGAAATGGAGAAGTATGCACATTTCAATCATAATATTACATTTGAAAACCAAAACTATTTTGGAGGAATTTCAGATTTGAGCTATGTGGGCTTACAGAATCCACTAGATTCAATGAGTTCACTTGTAGACAATATGCCATTATGGGATAAAGGTTATTCGATTCCACTAAAGGAACTAGAAGAGTTTGACGTTCCAGTATTAAATATGGGGCCAGTAGGAAAAGATGCACATCAATGGACAGAGCGTCTAGATGTAAATTACGCATTTGAAACGTTATTAGACATGTTACCGATTTGCATTGAAAAATTACTTGTTTCTAATAAAATTACACAAGCATAGTAGGGAATAGGGAAGGGATACAACTAGAACCCCAAAAGAGGATTTGAATAAAGTTATTTTAATATAATTAAAAACAAAACGGCTAAACTCAACTATATTTGAGTTTAGCCGTTTATCATTTAGTTCACCTCTAATTAAATTCATGTGAATTCATAGCTAACGTGATTTCTTTTATAGTTTTACTTTTTAGTCTGACCAGATAGTTCAACAGACTTTTGTGTACAACGTTGCATAGCTGAAATGATGGCTGTTCGTAAGCCTTTTTCCTCTAATACTGCTACAGCTTCTATAGTTGTTCCGCCTGGAGAACAAACCATATCTTTCAAGGCGCCTGGATGCATTCCTGTTTCCAGTACCATTTTTGCAGAGCCTAGCACAGCTTGAGCTGCGAATTTATATGCTTGATTTCTTGGCATACCATCTAGTACAGCAGCATCTGCCATCGCTTCGATAATCATGTATACATATGCTGGTGAAGAACCACTTACAGATGTTACAACATCCATTAATTTTTCACTTACAATCTCTGATTGACCAAAACTATTGAAAATGTTTAGCACATCTTCTAAATCTTTTTCTGTCACCATTTCATTAGGGCATAATGCAGACATACCTTCTCCAACAAGAGCAGGTGTATTAGGCATGACTCGTACAACTTTTAACTTCTTATCAAAAGAATCCTCTGTACTTTTGATGCTTTTTCCAGCAGCGATCGTTACGATAATAACATCGTTTTTTATCACTTCTTTAATTTCGTTAATTATTGATGGGTATAAGTCTGGTTTAATTGATAAAATTAAAATATCAGCATTCTTAGCGACTTCATTGTTGTCAGTAGTTGTAGTTAGTCCGTATTTTTCACTAGCATTTTTTAAATTCGTCGTGTTTAAATCTGAACAAATGATTTTATTTGAAGACACTATATTTTTGTTAAGCATCCCGCCAATTATAGCCATCCCCATATTTCCGCATCCGATGAATCCAATTTGTTTATCCATAATAACTCAATTTTGCTCCTTTTATAATAAATTATATCATTTTGAAATTGTTATCTTAAAATAACAATAACATCTCTGTGTAATATAAAGAAACATTCTAAGAGAATATATACCTTTTTGCAACACTAAAAGATAAAAATTAATTATATTCGACATTATGTAAATATATACACTATAATTTAAGGCTTTATGTTTATGAGTATGAGTTTAGGTTATATCAATTTGCATTTTCATTCAGTAGGTCAATCATTTCATTTGGGAACTTGCGGCTCTATTTATTTTTAAAAACACCTCTTGACACCGAATCGAACTATATCGCATAATATAAAAAAATCAAATCGAAAATCGTTGAAGGGAAATAGTACATATGTCTTCTTGCGAAAGAGAGTGGAATTCACCGGCTGAAAGATTCCTCGTATAGAATGTATCGAACCTATCCCTGAGTCTTAAATGAAAGTTTAGGCGTTCGCCTGCGTTACAGGCACCAAGTGGATATCTATGTATATCAATTAAGGTGGTACCGCGGAACAATGACCGTTTCGTCCTTTTTATTTTATTAAGGGCGAATCGGTCATTTTTATTTTGCTCTTTAATAGGCTAGGTGCAGCACTGATAAGAATAGAAATCGCTGCAAGCTGTATGAATAAAAGTGTAATTTATAAAAAACTTTGATTTTAGACTTTGGGGGGTACAAAAATGAAAAAACAACGAATTGTTGTAAAGATTGGGAGCAGCTCCCTGGCAGATAGTCACGGAGGCATTTCAAAAGAACAACTTTCAGACCATGTTGCCGCATTAGCTCGATTGAAAGAGGAAGGGCATGAAGTTTTGTTAATTACATCTGGGGCTGTCGCTGCAGGTTTTTCGGCCCTAGGCTATCCTAGTAGACCTGTAACAATTAAAGGGAAACAGGCTGCAGCAGCTGTCGGACAAAGTTTGTTAATGCAGGCGTACACGGAGGAATTCCGTAAATATGATATCGTTACTGCTCAACTATTGCTGACGAGAAGTGATTTTTCTAGAAAAGAACAATATAGTAACGCTTACGCAACTTTAGGGGAGTTACTAAACCGTTCTGCTCTTCCAATCATTAATGAAAATGATTCCATCTCTTTAGAGGAGCTAACGTTCGGAGATAATGATATGCTGTCAGCTTTAGTAAGCGGACTTGTGTCGGCGGATATGCTTATGATTTTTACGGATGTGAACGGTCTATATGACAAAAATCCTCAGAAATATGCAGATGCGAAGAAATATTATTTCCTTCCAGAAGTTACGGAAGAAATCGCTTCTCTTGCTGGAGATGCCGGATCAAAACTTGGGACTGGCGGTATGAAATCAAAAATTGATGCGGCAAAAACGGCACTATCTCTTGGTGTGAGTGTATTTATCGGAACAGGACGTGAACAAGAGAAGTTTGTAGATGTTTTGAAGGGCAAAGGTGATGGAACGTATGTCGGAAATGCTCCTCAAAAAGAAATGAAGATGAACAAGCAATGGATTGCTTTACATTCACTTGTTAGTGGACAAATTGAAGTAGACGCCGGAGCAGCTACTGCTATCATTCAGCAAGGAAAAAGTCTTCTTCCTGCTGGTGTTACGAATGTGTCAGGATTTTTCCAAGTGGGTGAAGTTGTAGAGGTTGTAACGCAACAAGGGCGCGTAATAGGAAAAGGACAATGCACATATAGCGCAGAGGAACTAAGGGAAGTAAAAGGTATGCAAAGTCAAGATATTCAAGCAAGAGGCGAAAGGCATAGTTATGAAGTCATCCATAGGGACCATTGGGTTTCATTTTAAGATTAGAGATTAATTTGAACTTAAAAAGGAGGAAACAAAAATGAATGAAGTGTTGGCAAAAGGGAAAAAAGCGAAGGAAATTGCTAGAGAACTTGTGCTTAAATCGACAGATCAAAAAAATGAAGCACTTGTTATGGTTGCTGATCAGTTGATAGCAGAAACAGCTTATATTTTAGAGGAAAATAAACGTGATATTGAAGAAGGGAAGGCGAAAGGATTTACTGATGCGCTTCTTGATCGCCTTATGCTGAATGAACAGCGTATTGTTGATATGACAGAGGGAATTAAGCAGTTGATTGATTTACGGGATCCTATTGGTGAATGTGTAAGTGCATGGGAACGACCAAATGGACTATCTATTCAGGAGATGCGCGTACCACTTGGTGTTGTTGGGATGATTTACGAGGCAAGACCGAATGTGACGGTGGACGCAGCTACAATTTGTTTGAAAACAGGAAACGCAGTAATATTACGCGGTAGTTCCTCTGCTGTTCATTCTAACAAAGCCATCGTTGCCGTTATTCACCGAGCACTCAAACAAACGAGCTTGCCTGAAGAAAGCGTACAGCTTATAGAAGATACAACGCGAGATAGCGCGAAGCAGTTATTTACATTAAATGATTATTTGGATGTGCTTATCCCAAGAGGTGGCAAGCAGTTAATTGATACTGTAGTAAGAGAAGCGTCTGTTCCAGTACTTGAAACAGGTGCGGGAAATTGTCATGTTTTTATTGATGAAACAGCGGATAAACAAATGGCATTTGATATTATTATAAACGCAAAAACGCAGCGTCCATCTGTATGTAATGCAATTGAAACGATTGTACTTCATGAGAAGTGGGCGCAGCAATATGGTAGCGAGTTGTTTTCTAGATTGAAGGAAAGAGGCGTGGAGCTACGTGGTGATCAGAAAGCAATGGCAATTGATTCTTCGATTGTACTTGCTTCAGAAGAAGACTGGGAGACAGAATTTTTATCTCTCACGCTGGCGGTTAAAGTAGTTTCCTCTATAGAAGAAGCGATTCATCATATAAATACGTATGGATCTATGCATTCTGAAGCGATTATTACAGAGAACGAGGAAAATGTCAGCAAATTTTTCACTTCTGTGGATGCCGCGGCACTTTATCATAATGCATCGACGCGTTTTACTGATGGATCTGAATTCGGGTTCGGAGCAGAAATTGGCATCAGTACACAAAAGCTACACGTAAGAGGACCAATGGGGCTTCCAGCATTAACTTCGACAAAATATGTGATTCGTGGAAATGGACAAATTCGAAAATAATAATAAAAGACACTCAATTGGCTTGGGTGTCTTTTATTTTAAAAAGTATTTACCATACAAATAGTCCAACAAGCATTGCGCTTAATAAAGAAACAGCCATTCCGCTCACAAGAAGCTTCCAAACATTTTTCCCGATGACTGATGATTTTTCGCCACCAAATAATGAATTGTAAGTTCCATAAATCATACCCACTGTACTAAAGTTAGCAAAAGAAGCTAGAAATGTTGTTGCAACCGCAACTGTATGCGGTTGTAAAGACTTTAAGTTTGATTTTAAATTCATCATTGCAACAAATTCATTCGTTGTTATTTTAATCCCCATTAATTCAGCTACATACATAGCTTCTTTTCCTGATAAACCGAGTAAAAAGGCAAAAGGACTAAAGATAATGGAGAAGATTTTTTGAATTGTTAAACCTGTTACAAAAAATCCTAAAATCCCATTTAAACATGCTGTTAAAGCTACATATCCAATTACCATAGCTAAAATAACGATAACCATATTCATCCCGACTAACATACTGTTTGAAATAGTAGAAAAGAAATCCTTTTTTTCATGTTTGGAAGGTGAATAAACGACATCTTCTTCTGCTGGGACTTCTACAGGGTTTAAAACATTGGCTAAAATTAATGCGTTAATACAGTTTAAAGGAATAGCACTGAAAATATATGTTGCTGGAACCATTGATAAATAAGCACCAAGAATGGATCCGCTTACGCTACTCATACTCATAATTCCAAAAGTCAACAAACGATTTTCTTTTAACACAGATAATTGATCACGAACAACCGCAAGTGCTTCCGTATTTCCTAAAAACATCATTTGAATGGAAAAGAAGCTTTCTAATTTTGGTAAACGAGAAATCTTTGAAATAATTGCACCTACTTTATCAATAATCCAAGTTAAGATTCCGAAATAAGAAAGAATATCGAAAAAAGTAATAACGAAAATGATAGGAAGTAAGGCGCTAAAGAAGAAATCAATGTGTGGACTGTCCATAGCTGAAGGAAATGCAAATCGAATACCTTCATTCGCACATGCTAGTAGCCAACTGAAAAATGACGCTATTTTATTAATGATAATACTGCCTAGCTTCGTGCCTAACATAAACCACGTAATAAAAAGCTCCAATATGATGAGAATTACAATTGGTCTCCATTTTATATGTTTTTTATTAGGCGAACATAAGAAAACGATTAATATGACAACGAAAATCCCTAACATATTTAATATGAAATACATGTCAACCACTCCTTGAGGCTTATTATTTGTATATAAAAAAGCCTCTATTCTTCCAAATTTGGATTATGATCAGAAGTTATGAAGAATGTAAATGATGTTTGGGATTCATGTATTTTAATTTGCTTTATTTTGAGCAATCGCAGTAATTACAAAACAAGTAGCTATTTTCAATAGTTTTGTTGCATGTTAAGCGTAAGCAAATGTAAACATCGTTTATAAATAAGAACGATGAGTTGGCCATGAACCTTGGAGTTTCCGAAGTTGTATAATTTGTCCGGTATGATAAGCATCGTGTAAAAGAATATTCAAATATTGTTGCCAAACTGGTAGAGAAGGGCTTAGTTGATCCAGTTCTGCTTCTTGAAGGGATGTTAATGCAGATTGTAAGGCATCATGTACCTGAAGCGTTCGCTTCACTGTTTGTTGCCAAGCGTCATCGTCATTAGGTTCACCTTGGATAAAGGTTTCATCATTATTTTGTGGAGCAACAAATGTATCATCTTCATGTAAGCGGGAAAGTAGGCGCTCTTTAAAGATTAATAAATGGTTCGCATTTTCCCAAATCGTATTACTGGCAGCACCTTCTGGTTGCCAACATGCTTGTTCAGCCGTAAGATTCTTTAACGCTTCTGATATTGGTGGGTACCATTCTTCTTCGTAAAAAACTTGTTGGACTCCATTTTGCAACATTTCTTTTCTTCCCATTCGTATAGCCTCCTGTTCATTTTTCTTAATGAAATAAATTCTCTTTTCTTTTCAATACACCTTCTCTATAGCTGAACAAGAGAAAGAAATGCAACGTATAACAGATATTTTCACAAAAGAATCTTCCTTATTAATATGACATTTAACAATCTACGTTTTCATTAAGTCAGAATGAAAACGATTATAGATTTTTTTCTATTTGTTCTTTGATCAAATTATTTTTTGAGTTGTAATAAAATTCTAAAAAAATAGAAGGAATAATTCGATGAAAATAGAATTTAATACGTAACAAACAAGGAGGGGATAAAATGGAAGTCTTTCATGTAACGAGCAGAAAAAGGGAAACATACAACGTTCAAGTAAAATATTCGATACTTTTCGAATGTGCACTTGGCATTGCAGCGATTACTCATAAAAGGTTAATTGATACACTTGAAAAGTCTCAAAGTGAATGGGAAGAGATTAGACAATCATTAACAAAAGAGATGAGAGAGCAATTACAGTTTGTAGAAGAACATAATACGTGGAAAGCGTTGCTTCAGTTGTTGTATGAAGGGGATTTTCAGGATTTATTGCAGTTTAAAGTAAAGGTTGATTCGCTCTCAGAAGAAGATTTGAAGTTTATATGTTTACCGTTTTTAGGGGAGAAGTATCAAGAGAAAAGAACTTTAGCGGCAAGTGGAAACATAACTGCAATACATGAACTAATGGAACTGACACAAGAACACCAGTTTTTCTCTACTTATATTCGTTTTATATGTGATGTTGATGTACAAGTACTGAAATCTCATTTAATCGCTGTTATGACAGGTTGGTATGAGAGCGTTATTAAGAAAGAGGAAGAAGAACTACTTTCTATATTAAAACGAGACTATGAAGCAAAGAATGAAATGAATAAAAAAATGAAATCAGAAGAGTTTGTCGAGTGGGCCACTGGCGGTGTGAACTATATGCCAGAGCCAAGTGTTCATCACGTACTTCTTATTCCGCAAATGACATATAGACCGTGGAATATTGAAGCCGATATTGAAGATACGAAAGTGCTTCATTATCCAGTTGCGAATGAAAGCATTCATCCTGAAGATCCGTATGAACCAAATTATTTTTTAGTTCAAAAGCATAAAGCGCTTGGGGATGAAGCGAGGTTACGGATTGTAAAAATGTTGTTCGAAAAAGAACGTACATTGCAGGAAATTACAGAAAGATTGCAACTAGGTAAATCGACAGTACATCATCATTTGAAACTGTTACGTGCTGCGAAGTTAGTTGATATACATGACGGAAAGTATGTATTGAGGAAGAAAGCAGTTCAGTCGTTAGCGAAAGAATTAGAGGCGTTTCTAAATAGATAATATACAACGAGAAGGTACGTAAAGGGAGGAATTTAAGAGGAAAGTTGGCGAGCTATAGTGAAGAGTGTATTGAAAAATCGTTCATTCTTTTATATGTGGATAGGTAGTGCGATTTCAGAATTAGGAGGGGCTTTTGGGACGTTATGTAATTCAATTTTAGTATATGAGTTAACAGGGTCAAAAACAGCATTAAGCAGTATGTGGCTACTATATTTTATCCCGTCACTCATACTGCAATTAATAAGCGGACCATTTATTGATAAATGGAGCCGGAAGTGGATAATGATTTTTTCTCAATGGGCGCGGGCAACGGTTTTCTTACTACCTTTAATCATGCTAATTAGTAGCAGTATAGAAGTTTGGCACGTGTATGTCGTTCAAATTGTAATCGGGCTCATTACGCCCCTTTATACACCTGCAAGTCAAGCAATCACACCGAGCATTGTAAGTAAAGAGCACCTTCAAGATGCAAATGGCTATATTGATGGAATGACTCGTCTTATGATGTTCCTTGCGCCAGTATTAGGTGGTATCGTTATTAAGTTTATTGGGATCAAATTAACGATATTTTTTGTTTGCGCTTGTTTATTTATAAGTGGCGGTTTGTTATTTTTTATAAAAGAAACAAGAGTAAAACAAGAACTAAGAAAAACGTGGCTTAAACAGTTTCTTCACGGTTTTACATATTTTTTCACAAAACCAATTATCGTTTGGCTCGGTGTCTTTCTTACTTTCGTTCAATTTGGAGTAGGAGTAACAATGGTCACAAACCTTCCTTATATAAGAGATGAGCTGTCAGCGGGATATGCGGAGTTTGGTTATTTTATGGCCGGTTTCCCGCTTGGCTATGTAGTTGGATCCATACTAGTCGGAAAAGTAACATATAAAAGTCGGCGTATACTTATGCTGGGAGGATTGTTTGTAGGAGGGCTCACATACATTTCACTAGGGCTTAATCAAAGCATTATCATTGCGATATTAATCGAAGTAATAGCAGGTATTTGCATTGCATTTTTCAATACTCATAACACGACAATATGCCAGCAATCAGTTCCAAACAATATGATAGGAAAAGTATTTTCAGTGCGATTATTTTTCATACGATCTGCTATGCCGTTAGGTGTGTTATTAGGGGGCATACTGAGTGAAATGTGGGGAGTGAGAGCACTATACTTTATCATAGGATCGATTATATGTATCACTTCTTTAATCGGGATATTACTTCCGTATTTTAAATTTTTAGATGAGCCGATCGAAGAAAAATCTGCATAATTCTAAAAATTTGAAACTTTATAATTGAAAATAATTATCATAATCAACTATAATAGAAGAATACTAGTATTCGTATAACAAAGAAGGAGTGGAATATATGTTTATTGAAACGAAAACATTTACAGTCAAAGAAGGTACTTCAAATATAGTTGTAGAACATTTCACTGGAGAAGGTATTATTGAAAAATTCGAAGGCTTTATCGATTTAAGTGTTCTTGTGAAAAAAGTAAGACGCGGCGACGAAGAAGTAGTCGTTATGATTCGCTGGGAATCTGAAGAAGCTTGGAAAAACTGGGAAACGAGTGAAGAACATTTAGCTGGACATAGAGCGAGCCGTGGTAAACCAAAACCGGATCATATTATTAACGTTGAACATGGTGTTTATTATGTGAAATCATCGAAGGCAGCTTATCAGCAGTCGTAAAATATAAGTAGAGGATGCATGTTGTAGAAGCAAACATGTATCCTCTTTTTTAGTGTGTGGGGGATGGGAATGATAGAAAGTATTTTATTCATTACAAATGAAAAACATAAAAAATTAGTGCAAACAATAGTAGCTGAAATCGTATCTAAAGAAAAGGTAAATGGATTCATGCTAATTGGATCTGTCGCAAGAGGCGATGCATATCCTGAATCTGATTTAGACTTCTATATTCTTTTAGAAGACGGACAAAAGAAGAAATTTCATTCTGAAACGAGAGAAGATATTTTAGTTGAATACAAGAGTGCAGATTTTATTCAAATTCAAGTAAACTTTAAAAACAATCCGATGGAACTATACTCATTTCTAGAAGGGAAAATTTTGTTTGATAAAAGCGGTGAGTTAAAAAAGTTAAAGGAAATAGCTACATATGAATTTGAAAACTATCGTGTTTCTAGCGACAAAGTGAAAGGCATTTCTCATTGGTTGCATAGCTCGCTTATTAAAATTCAATCTGCTTTGAAAGCAAATGATGAGTTAAAAGCTTCATACATAGTTCATACGTCAACTTGGACATTGGTAGAAGGGATATGGGCTATTAATAATAAGCCAGTACCTCCAGCTGGATCTGTTTTGAAGTATATACAAACGCTATCGAATAGACCGAATCATTTTGACGAGTTGATAAATAAATTGTTTTTAGGGGATGCACGAGAGCGTATCTCTTCAGCAATTTTCTTGATGGAGTGGATATTAATGAATTTGGAGAGTAAAAAATAAAACGAACATGATTGCCAATTTTAATCGGTAAATACATACCCCGTTTCAAGACGTTCACATAATTTCATTCACTATATTTTAAAAGTTCCATTGAAAAAATGTTCTAGACGATAAAAAAAGGTATTAGACTATTACAAAATGAACAATTGAATACAACCCCTTTATTATTTAGGTGCTACTAATATGGGTTAATATACTATTGTATAACCCTTGTTTAAAAGGAGATGGGTACATGAAGTTGAATCATTTAAATCTATGTGTTGATGATTTATCAGAAGCGAGACATTTCTTTGAAACATTTTTTGATTTTCAATTTTTGGAACAAAAAGGGAAGGCACTTGTAGTGATGAGTGATGAGAGTGGATTTATACTTGTGTTAAGTGATCCGAAAGCGTTTAAGGGAAGTAAGGAAGTTACGTATCCGGAAGCTTTTCATATTGGTTTTTTAGTGGAAACTGTAAGTGAAGTTGATCAAGCGTATAATCGTTTAGTAGCTGGGGGGATTGAAATAGATAAGGAACCTTATGCAATGAGAGGGAGTAGTTATGGTTTTTATTTTACAGTATTTAACGGCTTATTAATTGAAGTGTCATGTATTGACTATAAAGATGGTAAGAAAATTTCAAAATGTAATGATGCTCATCAAGCGTAATTGTTTGAAAGTTCTTTTCGTCCTTTTAATAGGGCGGTAAATAAGCGTTTATCGTAAAAATCGGTAGGGCGTTCGAAAGTCATTCGTTTCATGATCATTCCTCCTTTATTTTGTTTTCCTATTTAATTATAACTGAAATGACCATTGTTTTTAAAATATAACCAATTATTTGAAAAGTGAGGAAAATAAAATACTTATGCGTTAAAATAATAATAGACTACCATTTATTAACTATCGGTAGGTCAATAGGATAAGAGTGTAAATAGTTAAACTTTAAATGCAACAAGATATTTAGGAGGAATAATCATAATGGATACAACACAACAAAACAGTAATGCATGGGATAAGAAGGTTGAAGAAGGTTCTAGATACACGCAACCTGTAAGTAGCAACGTTATTGAGAAAAGTAAATCAGGTGAGTGGGAAATTACAGTCACTACGGAAAAATCAGTTCCTAGAGATTGGTTTCCAAAGTCATTAGAAGGGTTAAAGATACTTTGTTTAGCATCAGGTGGAGGGCAACAAGCGCCTGTTTTGGCTGCTGCTGGAGCAGATGTAACAGTTACTGATATATCTAAGAAGCAATTGGAACAAGATGAAAAAGTAGCAGAGCGGGATGGATTAACTTTAAAAACAGTGCAAGGAGATATGTCAGACCTTAGTGATTTTGAAGATGAATATTTTGATATTGTCGTAAATCCTGTTTCTAATTTGTTTGTAAAAGATGTTCATCTTGTATGGAATGAGATTTCAAGGGTTTTAAAGAATAAAGGTATTCTTATTTCTGGATTTACAAATCCGTTACTATGGATTTTTGATGATAACGAAGAGAGAAAAGGTATTCTTGATGTGAAACATTCCATCCCTTCATCAACATTGGATTATTTGCCAGAGGATGAAGTTCAAGATTATATCAATTCAAATCAAACAATAGAATATGCTCATACGCTAGAAGACCAAATCCAAGGTCAAGTTGCAGCTGGATTTGTAATAACAGGTTTTTATGAGGATGATTTTGGTGGAACAAGGATATTAGATAAGCATATTAAAACTTTTATTGCGACAAAAGCTATAAAATTAAAGATTAATTAAAGATTTTGGGTTGTTACATAGGGCATTACATTAGTAACAGTAAAAGTAAAAGTTCAATATATGTCAAAAAGGATGGCACTTGCCATCCTTTTCTTTATGTATTTTGAGAGTCAAATGAAGTTTTACACCTATTAACTGAACAAAATACATAGTCCGTCTATTTACATTAATTTTTTACATCTTCATATAACTGGAGCGCCTCTTTCACATTCAATCTATTTTTCACAATACCATGTATTGCTTGAATCATTGCAGCTGGATGTTCGGATTGCCATATGTTTCGGCCCATGTCTACGCCGATTGCACCTTCTTGCAGTGCATTGTACGTAATGTTTAATGCGTCTTCGATTGAATCTAGTTTCGGTCCACCGGCGATTACGACTGGGGCAGGGCATGTGCTCGTTATTTTTTCGAATCCTTCGCAGTAGTACGTTTTAATAATGTCAGCGCCCATTTCAACACATACACGGGAAGCAAGTGCTAGAAAGCGAGCTTCACGTTTTTGTAATTCTTTTGCGACAGCGGTAATGCCGAGTACTGGTAATCCGTAATCGTGAGCTTCTGAAACTACGTTTGCGAGATTCGTAACCGTTTGTGTTTCATAGTCGGACCCGACGAAAACAGAAACACCGACGCCAATTGCATTTTGTTTCACTGCTTCTTTTACAGGTGTAACAATTGTTTCATTCGCTAAGTCTTTACCGACGACAGTAGCTCCGCCTGATACACGCATAACCATTGGTGTACTGCAGTTTTCAGGAATGCAGGAGCTAAGTACACCGCGCGTTAAAAAGAGGGAATCTGTATAAGGGAGTAAGTTTTTAACTGTCTCAAGTGGTTGTTCTAGTCCGTGAATCGGTCCTAAGAAATAGCCGTGGTCTATCGCAAGCATAACCGCTCTGCCATCAGGTAAAATTGTATTTAATCGATTTTTAAATCCCCAAGTCATTAGGAATCACTCCTTCGTTAATGTTGGATTTTCCGTTTGTACCGTATCTTTATTTGGTAAATGTGGTGACTTTATAAAAACTGCTTTAAAAGGTTTGTCAGAATGGTTAATAAGATAGTGAGATTCATGAGGGCGAACTTGCAGGACATCCCCTTGTTTAATTGGAACTCTTTCATTATTCACATAGAAATCTATTTCACCTTCTAATGCATAGAAGACTTCTTCGCACGTTGTATGATAATGGTTTTGAAACTCTTGCCCAGGCTGAATGACAACAAGGCCTAAATCAATATTCGGTCCTTGTATTAAATATTTCGGCCCGTTATCACCGAAGCGATAGGAGAAATCATTTTCATTCGCTTTTAACATACATTTCACTCCTTTATGTAATATGTTACAGAGCGCCGGGGGCAATCCACATATGTGAGGTGAGCCCTTTATCGGCTAAAGCGAGCTGACTGTCATACACAGTTTTCCATGTTTCATAGAACTCCTTATAAAGTTCGTGATTTTCAGTGATTGGTTCAAATGTGTATTCCCATTGTACAAACTGTTCGGCAGTCTCTTCCATAGATTTATATATTCCAGCGCCAACTCCAGCAGCAATTGCAGTTCCTAACGCAGCTGCTTCTTTCACAACTGGTACTTTTACAGGGATGCCGAGTACGTCTGAAAGAATTTGTGGCCATAGTTTTCCTTTAGCTGCACCTCCAGCAAAAACAACTTCAGAAGGGAATGTACCAGTGAGGTTTTCTATTAATTTTAAGTTTCCGAGTGTAACGAAAGCAGCATTTTCTTCAATAGCGCGGAACATTTCTTTCTTACCGCATTTTTCTGCGTCTAAACTTAAATTTAAAAAAGAAGGTGCGGCATGACGCCAAGAAATGTAGTTCATAACGTTTGAAAAAGTAGGGATAATGCCATGTGACCCGGTCGGTACGTCTTTCGCTTGTTCTTCTAATAATTCATATGCATCTACACCAAGTTTTTCAGCGAGTTTCTTTTCTTCTTGACAAAAAGCATCTCGAAACCAGCGCATAACGAGACCAGGGAAAAAGGCGATTGTTTCATATTGCCATAAGTTCGGAACGACGTGACAATTTACGCGAATTGCAGCATGTGGATCCGTTATTGGCTCTGTAATGTTCACTTCTTGTTGCCAAAAACTCCCCCCGCATATGAATGTTTGATTCGGCTTAACAACTCCAGTTCCGAGTGATGCCATTTGAGCATCACCGCCGCCAGCGACGACAGGAATCCCTTCTCGTAAATCAGTTAATACGGAACATTCTTTTGTAACAGTACCAATCACAGTGCCAGCTTCATTTACTTTTGGTGAAAAAGGCAAAGTGAGACCGCACTCTTTAGCGACATTGTTATCCCATACTCTATTTTGTAAGTCAAAAATACCGGACGTACATCCGTTGGAAGAATCGATTTGTAGTACGCCGCTTAATTTATACAAAATCCAGTCGTTTAACATCGTAAAAGAATGAATATTACTATAGACGTATGGCTCATGTTTTTTAATCCAAAGTAGGCGAGGTAAAGCACCTAATGAAAAGGTTTGGCCAGATTTTTTATATAAATCTTCCTCCAGATGTGCCCGGATTTCTTTTAGTTCGCTAACTTCAGCGGACGCACGTCCATCAACATTTGCACAGGCCCATATTTCTTGCCCGTTTTTATCGTATAAAACGAAACCTTCCCGCATACTTGTAGCACTAATAGCTTGAATAGAAGAGGGGGATATATTACTTTTTTGCAGAACATCTTTTGTGCATTCTTGTACAAGCTGCCAGTTTTCTTTCACATCAAAATTCATTGAGCCTGGATAACGAGGGTCAGATTTGTGAATCCATTCTTTTTGACTTACTGCAATTTGATTACCGTGTAAATCAAAAAGAACTGCTCGAATGCTTCCTGTACCAGCATCGAAAGCTAACAAAGTAGACATTAAGAATCACCGTCCTTAAGTAATAAAGAGAGTGCTGTTTCTTCATCAGTAATTAATGTATGAATAAACTTTCCTTTTAAAGCCCCATAAATGGCATCTATCTTTTGAACACCTCCAGCAACACCAACGACATGATTCATGTTACGCAAAATAGAGAGAGGCGTGCCAATTAGGCGATTGTGATGCGGAAGCTCTAATAAATTGCCAGTCGTATTATAAAACTGTCCTAAAATATCGCCAACGCCGTTTTGACTACGAATATATGTCATTTCACGTAGTGTTAATTTTTCTTCTTTCACAATAGTGGCATCTTGAGATAAACCGCCAATACCTACAACTGCCATTTGAGCAAGTGAAGCGACATGAAGCATATCTTTCACACTCGGTTCTGATAGAATGCTTTGTGCCATTTCGGTTGTAGACGCTAGAAAAGGAGTAGGGATAATGTAAAGGTCTCCTTGCATGTAGTGTAAATAGCTTTGTTTTCTTGGGAGATAGTGGTTTACTCCGCCTGTTAGCGTTACGATTGAAAGGTTAATAGAACTTTCAAAATGAATGTTTTCTAGCATTTTACTTATCGTTTCGCCCCAGCCAATCCCGAGTAAATCGCCTTGCTGGAGCTGAGTTTCTAAATATTGTGCAGCAGCTTTTCCGAGAGAAGCAGCATAATCGTCTATTGGAGTAGGGATAATGAAAGCATCTTTTAAATGGAATTTTTTCATTAGGTCACGTTCAATGCTTAAACAGTGTAAACCAGTTCCTTTTATGTGAAATGTTACGATTCCTTCACTGCGTGCTTTATCTAATAAGCGAACGACTTTATTTCTTGAAATGTGAAGAAGTGAAGCGATCTCTTGTTGTGTTAATTGATCTTTATAATAGTACCAAGCTACTTTTGTTAATAAATTTTCTTCAAAGTTCAGCTGTGTCATACTCTTCATCCCTTTCAACAATTGACCACTGCTTAAACATATGTGCCGTATATTTTGTTTATTCCAGTTGAAACGATTAATAGTCTGGTGAAAAAAGTGTTCTAGATATGAAAAAAGGAATATACAATGCTACAAAACAAGTAGAACAAATAATCATTTTCTCAAAAAATGTTCTGCATAAAGGCAGGTGACATCATTTGGAGAACGTGCCCTTATTACAAATAAAAAAAATGAGTAAGGCGTTTTCAAATCAACTTGTACTAAAAGAAGTGAACTTACAAGTAGAGCGTGGTGATATATATGCTTTAGTTGGGGGAAATGGTGCTGGAAAATCAACATTAATGAAAATATTAACGGGGTTATATTCGTATGATAGTGGAGAAATATATGTAAAAGGTATGAGACAAAAGTTTACAAACCCAAAAGAAGCACACCGAGAAGGAATTTACTTAATACCACAAGAGCCACTCATTTTTCCACATATGACACTTGAAGAAAATATATGCATCGGGCTAAAAGGGAAGAAAAAGGAATTAAAAGTAAGGATTCAGCAATTGATTGACAGTTTAGGATGGAATATTGATCTGAATGAGCTAGGGGGATCGCTATCCATTGCGCAGCAACAATTAGTAGAAATTGTTAGAGGATTAATACGAGAAGCCGAGATTCTTATTTTAGATGAGCCAACATCGACATTAACAACTCACGAAATGAAGAGTCTTTTTGTGTTGCTGAAAAGTTTACAAGAAAAAGGAATTGGAATGATATACATTACGCATCGCTTTCCAGAAATCTTTGAAATTGCAAATAAAGTAGCGATATTACGTGATGGAATGATTACAAACCAAGGGGATGTATGTGATTATACATATGACATATTGATGGAGGGACTATTACCAAAAGAGTATAAGCAGAAAGAGAAAAAAGAAGTAGTTCACGAGACAGAAAGAACGAAAAAAATATTAGAAGTGATTAATGTGAATGGTCACGCATTCGAAAATATATCACTAACCGTACATGCTGGAGAAATTGTAGGTATTGCTGGCATTGTTGGATCAGGTAGGACAGAATTGGCAGAAGTGGTATTTGGATTGAAATCTATACAATCAGGTTCAATTTTATTAGAAGGAAAATCAATTGATACATGTTCTTTACATAAAAGGCTAAGTGAAGGGCTAGTTTACGTGCCAGAGGATCGGGCGAGAAATGGGATTTTTTCAATTGCATCTGTGAAAGAAAATATGACAGCAGCATGTTTACAGCAAAATAATCGCTTTTTTATTAACCGAGAAAAAGAAAGCGCTTTAGTAAAATCGTTTATAGAGCAGTTCCGAATTGTTGTACCGAATACGAATGAAGAACTTGCATCTTTATCAGGAGGTAATCAGCAAAAAGTCGTGCTTGCCAAATATCTCGCATGTAATCCGAAAATCATTATTTTAGATGAACCAACGCGCGGAATTGATGCGAAAGCAAGGCTTGAAGTGTATGAGACGATAGAAGAAATGAAGGGTGAAGGACTCGCCATATTATTAATCTCTTCAGATGTAGAGGAAATTGTTCAATTAGCAAACCGTGTATATGTGATGCGAAATGGGCAATTTGTTTCTCATTTGGAGAAAGAACAAATAAGTGTGGATGAGGTTACACGCCTTGCATACGGAGGTGTAACAGAATGAAACGTTTGTTTAAAATGCATGAGACGTCTATCATACTGTTACTATTCATTTATATAGCTACTGTTGGAATAATAAACCCTAGTTTTGTTCAATTTAACTCGTTATCTTTAGTAATGAAATCAAGTGTTATTTTAGTCGTGCTAGCAATTGGCCAATCTTTTGTCTTATTTACGAAAAATATAGACGTATCAGTTGGCTCGATTATGGGCATAAGTGCGGCGGTTTGTGGAATGGTGTTAACGAATGACTATAGTGCATTTTTGTCTATACTTACTGCTATTTTGCTAGGAGCAGTTATCGGCTTCATAAATGGGGTTGGCGTTGCAAAGTTTCGGGTACCGGCCATTATTATGACATTAGGTATGTTAGGGATCATTAGAGGTGCGATGTTAATTTTTACAGGCGGAAAGTGGATTGAAGATATTCCAAGCGACTTTAAGCAGCTGTCATTACTCGTTATACTTGGTTTGCCAATCACCGTATGGAGTGTTCTTATTATTTTATTACTACTATATTTCTTTTTAATGAAAGTGCCGTACGGAAGATACTTCTACGCAGTTGGTGATAATGAAGACGGTGCGAGACTCATTGGGATACCTATAGATAAAGTGAAGATATATGCGTTTATTATATCAGGTATAAGTGCGGGGCTTGCTGGTTGCATATTTGTTATGAATATCGGGTTCGTTCCAAATCAAACAGGTACAGGATTAGAATTACAAGTAATCGCCGCCGCTGTACTAGGAGGGATTCATTTAAAAGGAGGAACAGGATCTATATTTGGAGCCGCATTAGGAGCATTATTTTTAGAAACAATAAGCAGTTCACTCGTCTTTTTAAAGATACCGGCATTTTGGAATAATGCTATTTCAGGTTTTCTATTATTACTTATCATCATATTGGATAGTGTTATGAAAAAGTGGAAATCAGAAAGGAGGATGAATCTATGAAGTATTTTTACAGATGGGAAGGTGTTCTAATCGTATTGCTTCTTATAGAATTCATTCTCTTTAGTTTTCTAAATAGTGATTTCTTAAACGTTAGTAATCTCCTTTTTAGTACAAATGATTTCCTATTTATCGCAATCGCGGCAATACCAATGACTTTCGTTATTGTAACAGGAGGAATTGATGTATCGGTCGGCTCAATAATGGGGCTCACTTCAATCTTGATCGGTGTACTTTGGATGAACGGAACTCCTATTTTGTTTGCTGTCATAATTGCCCTAATAATTAGTTGCTTAGCAGGAGCTTTAAACGGATTCATTATAAAAATGACAGATGTAGAACCACTCGTCGTTACACTCGGAACGATGTTTTTATACGGGGGGATTGCACTCGTAATTTCAGGAGGAGCGGGTGCTTCTGGATACGAAGGAATTAGTGGTTTGCCTGATAGTTTTGTACAACTGGCAAATGGAAGTTGTATAGGAATACCTAACTTATTATGGTTACTTATCGTGTTAACAATCATATGTAATACATTGTTTCGCAGAACGATATATGGGCGTCACATTAAACTAACAGGTGCGAATGAAAATGCAGCGAAATACACCGGGATCAAAACGAAAAGGGTAGTTATCATTGCTTACATACTTTCTGGGTTAGGAGGTGGATTAGGGGGAGCTTTCTTAACTGCATATTTCGGTTCCGCCCGTGCTGACATTGGAAGTGAGACCATTTTACCAATTATTACGGCAGTCGTATTAGGCGGAACACTTATTACAGGTGGAAAAGGTAGCATTTTTGGTACTGTACTTGCTAGTATTTTCATTGGAATTATGCAGTATGGTCTACAAATGACAGGTTTAACGAATGAACAATCGAATGTAGTAATAGGTATTATCCTTATTCTTTCAGTTATTATGAGACATTTCAAATTACATCAATTCTTAGCGGAGAAAAGAAGGAATTTGCATAAGGGGGAAATGTCATGAAGAGAAAACTGGGGATTGTGTTGATTGTATGTATTTGTTTAATCGGATTAATTGCTTGTTCTAGTCAAACGGCAGATAAGAAAAAAGCTGATGATGTGAAATTTGCATTTATCCCAAAATTAACAGGAGTTGGTTTCTTTACATCGGGCGGTGAAGGTGCAAAAGAGATGGGGGATAAGTTAGGCGTACAAGTGAAGTATGATGGACCGTCTGAAGCAAGTGTTTCAGGGCAAGTAAAATATATAAATAATTTCATTAACCAAAATTATGATGCAATTATGGTCTCTTCTACATCGGTAGATGGTTTATCGCAATCATTACAACGTGCTAAGAAAAAAGGGGTGACGGTGTTAACGTGGGATTCTGATGTGAATCCGAAAGATCGTTCATTTTATATAAGTCAGGGCACCCCAGACCAACTTGCAAACTTATTAATTGAGATGACTTCAAAGCAAATTGGAGATAAAGGAAAAGTAGCATTTTTTTATTCTAGTCCAACAGTAACAGATCAAAACCAATGGGTAACGAAAGCAAAAGAAATTATTAAAAAGAAATATCCAAACTGGGAAATTGTAACGACGCAGTATGGTGAAAATAATGCGCAAAAATCATTATCAGTAGGGGAGAACATATTAAAAACGTATCCTGATATTAACGCAGTCATTTGTCCAGATGCAACAGCACTTCCAGCAATGGCGCAAGCAGCTGAAAACTTAAAAATGGATAAAAAAGTAGCCGTAACTGGATTCTCTACACCAAACGTCATGCGTGATTACGTAAAACGAGGGACAGTACAGCAATTTGGATTATGGGATGTAAAACAACAAGGCGCTCTCGCAACGTATGTTGCAAATGAAATTGTTGTAAAAGGGAAGAAGTTAAAAGTAGGGGATAGCTTCGAAGTAAAAGGTATCGGAAAAGTGAAAGTAGAGCCTAATTCAATTCAAGGATATGATTACGAGGCAGAAGGAAACGGAATTATCGTATTGCCAGAACGAGTTGTATTTACGAAAGATAATATTGATAAGTATAATTTCTAGTAACGAAAAAACGTCCGAATATATCGGACGTTTTTATTTCTTTATTAATTATGAACCGTTTCTTTTTCGTTTAATCCAAGTGTACGTCCTGTGGAAGCGTGTAAATCTTGGAATAGCTTTGGATTTTCAGTGAGTGAAATGCCGTAAGAAGGGATCATCTCTTTTATTTTTGGCTCCCATTCGAGCATACGGCCTGGGAAACATTTTTCTAATACTTCAAGCATGACGTGAACGGCAGTAGATGCACCTGGAGAAGCGCCAAGTAACGCAGCAATTGAGCCGTCAGCAGCACTGACAACTTCTGTACCGAATTGAAGCGTTCCTTTACCGCCAGCATCAGTATCTTTAATTACTTGCACACGTTGGCCAGCAACTACAATATCCCAATCTTCACTTTTCGCATTCGGAATGAATTCACGTAATTCTTCCATACGTTTTTCATGTGACAGCATAACTTGTTGGATTAAGTATTTTGTTAGTCCCATTTCTTTTACACCAGCTGCTAACATTGTTAAGACGTTATTTGGTTTTACAGAGCCGATTAAATCAAGGTTTGAACCAGTTTTTAAGAATTTAGGTGAGAAACCTGCAAACGGTCCAAACAGTAAAGCTTTTTTATTGTCTATATATCTCGTATCCAGATGAGGAACAGACATTGGCGGAGCGCCAACTTTAGCTTTACCGTATACTTTTGCATGATGTTGCTCAACAACCTTTTGATTTTTACATACCATAAATAGTCCACTTACTGGGAATCCACCGATATGTTTTGATTCGGGAATACCCGTCTTTTGTAGTAGAGGTAGACTACCACCACCGCCTCCAATAAAGACGAATTTCGCAGTATGGTGCTCGATTTTTCCACTGTTCATATCATGTACTTTTACATCCCACAAACCGTTCTTTGTGCGTTTAATATTTTCAACACTATGTTTGTAGTTTAGCTCGACATTTTTAGTTTTTAAGTAATCAAACAACATGCGCGTTAACGCACCGAAGTTAACATCTGTTCCAGAATCAATTTTTGTTGCAGCCATCGCTTCATTAGATGCACGGCCATCCATAATGAGTGGAAGCCATTTTTTTAATGTTTCAGGAGCATCAGAATATTCCATTCCTTGGAATAACGGATTTTTTGAAAGCGCTTCAAAACGATTTTTAAGAAACTCTACATTTTTTTCCCCTTGTACTAAACTCATATGGGGTAGTGGCATAATAAAATCTTGTGGATTACGAATTAAATTTCGTTTTACAAGATATGCCCAAAATTGTCTTGAAAGCTGGAACTGCTCATTCACTTTTACAGCCTTACTAATATCTATAGATCCGTCAGATTTTTCGGAAGTATAGTTAAGCTCGCATAGCGCAGAATGCCCCGTACCTGCATTATTCCATTCGTTAGAGCTTTCTTCCCCGGCACTTGCGAGTTTTTCAAAAACTTTAATTTCCCATTCTGGTGCTAATTCTTTCAGCAATGAGCCTAACGTTGCACTCATAATTCCTGCACCGATTAAGATAACGTCTGTTTTTTGCTGCATGTTGCTCATGATAATCTCTCCATCCCCTATATTGGCAAAAAAGAGTAGGTGTTTACTATATCTAAGCCGTAAAATTGAAAACACCGCCTAGGCCCCACCTAGGTGTATACCTTTTTTGTCTCAATTATATAACCATCTCATACTCTATTATAATAATTAATAGACTAAAATATCTAGTGTTATCTGATAATTTTAAACTATTTAACGTTATATTTGCTAAAATTCTTATTTAACAAGCATTTTTCAGTTAATGAATAGATAAAAATTACGGTTTGAAATTATCTCGAAAAAGCTTACGTCTCCTTAAGTGACTAAATTGAGTACCTTTTTATGGGATTTTTCTTTTGGTAATGGTAAGATTATTCCGAAAAATGAAAAGGAGGGATTCAAATGCGTACAAAAGAACAAATTTCAAACTTATTTCGAAATTTTTCAATAAAGGAATGTAAAGGGTCAAGTGACTTGTATGAATACTTATCTATAAAAATTGCTGAAGATGATGAAGTGCTTACACTATCTTTCTACGCTCAAGTAGGCCAACCAGTTCCAAACTTATTATTAGGTGCAGTACATTATTTATTACTAGCAGGGAAAGAACATCATTTAAAAACGTATTATAGTAGCTTAGTTGAAAATGCTAATACAAATTTAGATGAAGCTTTTGATCATTTTAAAGATTTTTGTAAAACGTACCGAGAGGAAATCATTACTTTATTACAAACGAAACTTGTTCAAACAAATGAAGTAAGACGATGTGCATATTTATATCCAAGTTTCAGCTACATATTTAATAAAGTGAACAAACCGTTAGCGTTAATTGAAATTGGGACAAGTTCTGGATTACAATTATTCTGGGATCAATATAGCTATTCGTACGGAACAGATGAAACATACGGAAATATAAACTCGAATGTACATTTAACTTCTGAAATAAGAGGGGAGAATGTGCCTCATTTATTAAAAGAGAGTCCACCTGTCGCAGAAAGAATCGGACTAGATTTACATGTAAATGATTTACATAGTGACGAAGATTATTTATGGCTACGTGCACTAATTTGGCCAGAACATAAAGAAAGGCTTGAACTGTTTGACCAAGCAGCATCTTTAGTGAAAAATGAATCTGTTCAATTAATAGAAGGAGACGGTGTAGAGTTATTGCCATCCATTATTGAACAAATAAGTGGAGATGCTGTAATTTGTATTTTCCATACACACGTCGCAAACCAAATACCTGAACAAGTAAAGCATAAATTAGAAAAACAAGTGCAAGATATCGGCGGAAAACGTGATGTATTCCACCTATATAACAACATGTGGGACCGGGATCTTCATATTGATTATTATATTAACGGACACGAATATCGTGAAACGGTTGGAGAAACAGAAGGACATGGTAGATGGTTTAGCTGGAAGCTTGGAGATAGGACTTTATGCTAAAGTAAACGTGATAATAATGGTTATTATCACCATTATTCGTAATGAAAACAGTTGATGGAAGGCAATTAGTCAACTGTTTTTTCTTTTTATTAAACACTTCTTAGTATCAAAAAAGAACCCACCGGTGAATTAGCTATTTTATTAATTCAAGAAATTATAACTTCAAACGGAAAAACCAAAGGAAAGTAAATATTAAAAATGAATATATAATACATGCGAAAAAGAGCGCAATTGGATAGGGGGGCTTTCAAATGCATATGACCGAACGAATGAAATTGCAGGTAACTAGTCAGGCTCTTCAGGTAATGAATAACGGAATTGCTGTTATAAGACGTGATGGAATTATCATATATAGTAACAAACTATTCTGTAGCATGTTACATAAAAAAGAAAATGAAATAATAGGTGAGCATATATCAACGATTATTCCTGAACGTAAAAAGCTAGTAGTGAATCAAAATGATAGTTTGTACAGGTATGAATGTAAGAGTGGTAACGAAGTTTTAATTGTGAATGAATCCTGTGTATATCAGGATGGGGCAGAAGACGGATCAATTGCTATTATGGAAAGAAAGGGTAAAAGTATACAGTCTTTGGAAAGTATCATAAGTCGATATGAAAGTGCCTTAAATTTACTGTCTGAGTGCATTCTAGGGGTAAATGAACAAGGGATTGTCAATTTTTTAAGTGGATCGTATGCACAATTTTTAGGAATTGATGATCCGAAGGAAGCGATTGGAAAGCATTGTACAGAGGTTGTTGAGAATACGAGGATGCATATTATTGTAAAGACGGGGCAGATGGAAATTGGGCATATCCAGCGTATAAGTAATCGGAATATAATCGCAACGCGCATACCTATCATTAAGGAAGGAAAGATTATTGGAGCAATTGGTAAAATTATGTTTCATGATATACAACAGTTTAAAGCTTTAGGAGATCAAATTAGTGAGATGGAATCAAAGTTATCTTACTATCAAACTGAATTACAGCGGCTGCAAGAAGGAAGGCTGTCTTTTCAAAGTATTATAGGAGAAAGTGTAAAAATGAAAGAAGTCAAAACGATGGCTTTAAAGGTTTCTAAAAGTCGGTCTACTGTTTTGATGAAGGGAGAGAGTGGTACTGGAAAGGAACTCTTTGCCCATGCAGTACACCGTGCAAGTCCGCGTGCTAGTGGCACATTTATTCGTTTGAATTGTGCTGCGATTCCGAGAGAACTTTTGGAGGCTGAATTGTTCGGATACGAAGAAGGAGCTTTTACAGGAGCGAAAAAAGGTGGTAAGCCTGGGAAGATTGAGTTAGCCGATAAGGGAACTTTGTTTTTAGATGAAATTGGTGATATGTCTTTGGACATGCAGGTGAAGTTGCTTCGTGTATTACAAGAGAAAGAGATTGAAAGAATTGGCGGTACGAAAATTCAAAAGATTGATGTTCGTTTCATTGCGGCAACACATCGAAATCTCCGTGAAATGGTGCAAAGAGGGGAGTTCAGGGAGGATTTATATTATAGGTTGAATGTGTTTGAGATTGACATTCCTCCGTTACGAGAGAGAAAAGAAGATATGATACATATAACGGAATTTTTAATTAAGAAATTGAATGGTGAGCTAGGTAGTAATGTTATTTCATTGGATGAGAGGGTTAGAGATATATTCATGGAGCATGATTGGCCAGGGAATATTAGGGAGCTAGAGAATGTGTTAGAACGAGCGATGAATGTTATAGAAGGAATGATTATTCAAGTACATCATCTTCCTGCCTATTTAAGGAAAAAAGATTTGGAAGAAACGTTATACCATGAAATATTTACGTTGGACCAGGAGAAGCATGAGATGAGTTATTTACTGCAGGCAGAAGTAGAGTCTGCTGAAAAACGTGCGATTACGAGAGCTTTGGAAAAAACAGTTGGAAATGTAAAAGAGGCAGCTGATCTTTTAGGAATTCATCGGGCCAGCTTATATCGAAAAATAGAAAAATACGAAATGTCATAAAGGAATGTAAAGGGCAAACAGGCCCTTTTTTTGTTTGTGGTAATAAACACTGTCTCTTTTTTGCGACATTTTCTTATAGATACGACATGGTTGCTAATGTTTGTAGCGCAAATGCGACATGTGAGGTTAGAAAAGTAAGGGAGATTACGGAGGAATAAGGGAATAGAGAATGAGTCGATTTTTGGCATGTTTCTTGCTATATAAATAAAAAAGGTTTTAGCAGGAAGGGGATGGAATGCAATGCTGGAAAATCATAGCTTACCGCATTTTATTATGCAAAGTATCGAAAAAACACCAAGTAAAGTGTATTTACAATTTGAAGAACAAAGGGTTACATATGAGGAACTTTATCATCGAATTACAAGAGCCATAGCGGGTTTTTGTGAGCTCGGTATTCAAAAAGGAGACAAGGTTTGTATTATGCTTCATAACACTCCTGAATATCTGGATGTATGGTTTGCTTTATCTTTTATGGGAGCAATTGCAGTGCCTCTGAATGTACATTTAAAAGGAGAAGGTTTGCAGTATATTGTATCTCACTCCGATTGTAAGTTAATTATCGTTGATAAGGAATTTGTTCCTCAAATTGCCTCTTGTTTGACAGTTATACATAGGGACATTCAAATTGTTGCTTACGGAAAAAATGAAAGCGTAGTCATTACGGACGATGGTAAAGAGCGGTTAGTAATCGAATTGAAAGATGTACTACATACAAATAATCATCATCTTCCAACTGAATTTGTTTCCTCCACTTCTATTAACAGTATCCTTTATACCTCTGGAACGACTGGTTTACCTAAAGGGGTCATGTTAAGTCATTCTGCTTATGTAAATTCTGCGCAGTCATTTGCCAACTATATGGTTGGCGCAAGTTCAAAAGATGTTTTATTTACAGCGCTTCCGTTATTTCATATAAACGCCCAGGCTCATACAGTACTCGGAGCTATTTCTTCCAATGCGACGATCGCGCTTGGTAAACGGTTTAGTGCTTCTAGATTTTGGAATGAAATTCGCAGTCATGGTGCAACCATTTTTAATTCTTTAGGATCTATGATTCCTATTCTCTGCAAGCAGGCAGAAAAGGAAAACGATAATGACAATTTAGTAAGGGTAACGGCTTGCGCTGCTACGCCTAAGGAGTTTTGGAAGCCGTTTGAGGAGCGATTTGGCGTTAGGATTGTGGAAGGTTACGGATTAACGGAAACGACGGGTTTTTGTGTAACGAATCCACTTCATGCCAATAAGCCACCTTCTATTGGAAAACCATATTCTTACGTAGAGACGAAGATTGTTAATGAGGATGGAAATGAAGTGCGGACGGGTGAAATTGGAGAGATTTTTATTCGTTCCTTACAGGGACAAGCATTCATGGAAGGTTATTATAAAATGCTTGATAAAACAGAGGAGGCGATGAAGGAGGGATGGTTCCATACAGGAGATCGCGGTTATCTAGATGAGGAAGGTTACTTATATTTTAGCGATAGAATCAAACAGTGTATCCGGAGGCGTGGAGAAAATATCTCCTCTTGGGAAATCGAAAAAGTTGTGAATGATCACCCGAAAGTACTTGAATCCGCGGCCATTGGTGTCCCGTCAGAAGTGGGAGAAGAGGATGTTAAATTATATGTGATTGTAAAGAAAGATGAAACGATGTCCCATGAAGAGGTTATAGATTGGTGTCAAGAACGCATGGCTTATTTTATGGTACCTCGATATGTTCAGTTCAGTGAAACTTTCCCAAAAACTGCGACGGAACGGATTCAAAAGTTCAAGCTGCAGGAGGAAGGAATCGGCAGCGCTTGGGATCGCGAACAGGTCGGTTATGTAATTAAAAGAACGAGTTGATGTGCTGATTTTACCTCATTACATATCGGAAAGAAGGGATTGAATTGGAAAATAAGCGGGTTGTTACATGGTCCAAAGAAAATGGAATCGCGACGATTATCATTGATAATCCACCTGTGAATGTATTAAGCGATGCTGTGGTAGAGCAACTGACGATAGCGGTCGATGAAATCGAACGGGATGATGAAGTAATTGTTGTACTTCTAACTGGCGCTGGAGAAAAGGCCTTCGTTGCAGGAGGGGACATAAAATCGTTTCCGGAATGGATTGGGAAAGGGATTGAATATGCGGAGGGAAAATCATTGTGGCTTCAGCATCCGTTAAATAAAATAGAAAGATTGCCGAAGCCTGTAATCGCTGCTATTAATGGATTAGCGCTTGGAGGCGGGTGTGAATTAGCTTTATCGTGTGATTTACGGATTATAGAAGAACACGCCCAAATCGGGCTTCCGGAAGTGAAATTAGGTTTATTTCCAGGTGCGGGAGGAACGCAACGTTTACCACGATTAATTGGAACTGCAAGTGCGAAAGAAATGATGTTTACTGGTGAACCACTCACTGCCGAAGTAGCTTGGCGAGTTGGTTTGGTGAATCATGTTGTTCCGCGTGGCAAAGCGCTGAATCAGGCGAAGGAATTAGCTGTGAAGATGGCTCGGTTTTCCCTTCCTGCATTATCTTTGATGAAGCAATCTATCGATAAGGGAATATCTTCTTCTCTTGAGGAAGGACTAAAAATAGAAGCTGAAAATTTCGGACATGTGTTTCAAACGAGTGATGTAAGAGAGGGGGTGGAGGCCTTTATAGAAAAGAGGGCACCACTCTTTCAGCATAAATAAAAAGCTATAACTATAAATATGCAAAAAAGTAATGCCTGCCTCTGGCAGGCATTACCACAATATATACAAAAAGAAAAGGATACAAATTTAAAAAATCCATATTATTGAGGGGGATTGGGGTTATGGATTTATTGATTGTATTGTTATCGCTTGGCTTGCTTATTTTTGTGGCTTATCGAGGATTCTCAGTCATTTTATTCGCTCCGTTATGTGCGTTGCTCGCTGTGTTTTTAACAGAACCGGCGAATGTTTTACCATTCTTTTCTAATGTTTTTATGGCGAAGATGGTTGGATTTATAAAATTATATTTTCCTGTATTTTTGCTTGGAGCGATATTCGGTAAAGTGGTAGAAATCACTGGAATAGCAGAAAAAATCGCGAAAATTATTATCCGTTTTATAGGAGTGAAAAGAGCAATTCTTTCTATTGTATTAATGGGAGCGATTCTTACATACAGTGGTGTTAGTTTATTTGTCGCAGTATTTGCGATTTATCCATTTGCGGCGCAATTATTTCGCGAGGCGGATATTCCGAAACGTCTCATTCCAGCAACAATCGCATTCAGCGCATTTACGTTTTCGATGGATTCACTTCCTGGATCGCCTCAAATCCAAAATGTTATTCCAACTACGTTCTTTAAAACAGATATTTATGCCGCTCCTACATTAGGAATTATAGGAGCACTGTTTATCTTTATATGTGGCATGTTGTATTTGGAAAGATGTAGGAAGAAGGCAGCTGCTAAGGGAGAGGGGTACTTCGGAAAAGGTGGTGCTACTTCTGAGATGGCTGCTACAACTAGCGCGCAATTGGTGCAAAATCCGATTGCTTCCAGCGATGTAATTCCAGCTAGTTACTGGATGGCATTTTTACCGCTTGTACTGGTTGGAGTGATGAATAAAGTCTTTACAGAATTCATTCCTGTTTGGTATACAAAGGGATTTGATTTTGCATCCATAGGTTTGAGGGAGTACGGAACAATTGATATGGGACAAGTCGTGGGGATTTGGTCAGTGGAAATGGCACTTCTTATCGGAATATTATCTGCTATATTATTAAACTTCCAAGCGGTAAAAGAACATTTTCAATCAATTACAAGCGTTGGTGTGAGTGGTTCAATCTTAGCAGCTATGAACACTGCAGCTGAGTATGGATTTGGTGCCGTTATAGCTGCGTTACCTGGATTTGTCATGATTCAAAACTATTTAACGGGGACTTTCTCAAATCCTTTAATTAGTGGAGCAGTCATGACGAATATATTGTGCGGGCTGACGGGATCAGGCTCGGGCGGAATGAGTATTACATTAGGTTTAATGGCAGAAAAATATATTGAAGCGGCAGCGAACTTTGATATTCCGTTAGATGTGCTGCATCGTGTAATTGCTATGGCGGCAGGAGGTATGGATACTTTACCTCATAACGGAGCAGTTATAACTTTACTTGCAGTTACAGGATTAACGCACCGGGAAGCTTATAAAGAGATTTTTGGTATTACGATAATTAAGACACTTGCCGTATTCTTCGTTGTTGGAGTGTATATGATGTTTTCTATTGTATAGTAGGGAGGTCAATTAGCTGTTATTAATAACGCAGTCATAATGTCAGATAATGAATAGTGTTAAATACAAACAGCCATCTTTCTATGAGACGATGGTTGTTTGTATGTTTTCAATGAATGTCATACAAAACTCAAATTGTGGATTGAGGTTGAAATATCCCCAACTTTAATTGGTTAAGAAGAGTAGGGCTTCCCTGTTAAAATAATAAAGTCGGTAAATTTACTTGTTGCAACAATGCATTTCTTCACATCCATTGCAACAGAACCTATTTTTCTCTTTGATAACAGGTATATCGGGAGTTTACTGATTCATATATCCTTATAAGAACACTTGAAATTTACACGCAACTAAAGGCGGAACATAAGAAAGGTATTATTCGTAGTTATAATTTAGCATTTTTAATGGGGGCTATTATATTTTTTATCGCATTTATTTTTAATGTAAGAAGAGTCTTAATAGATAAGAAAAGAAGTAAAGAAGTAAAGGAGTAAAGGAGTGAAATGTTATATTTCATATTGTTACAGTTCCCTCGTTGTAATCTATTTGTAATTGTTTCATTTCACTTACATCAATTACAATGCCAGCATTACTTACGAATAACGCCTCATAATTATGACGTCCAGAGCGCATACGTATAGGTATGTTATGTAGCCTCGACCAGTAAGTTCAATTTTTTGATTACTCATTTCAATCTTCTCTCCTTTTCACAAAATAACATGTTTTTAATGTGGAAAAGCAGAAAACTTCCCTTTATAAGTAAATGTATAAAGGGAAAGGATTATTCCATTAGAGAAGAAGGCCGTGCTTCATATAAAGCACGGCCTTTCTATAATTATATGTATGTACTTAAAATCTCCCCAGGCAATCCATCAATCTCACAAACTATTTCAGATGCAAAACCGATGTTTAGTAAAATTTTTCGAGAGGGGATATTGTTCGGATCAATAATTGCCTTTAGTACGTTTACATCTGTCTGTTTCGCAATATTCATTAATTCCTTGGCAATTGCACTTCCTTATCTTTGCCCCCAGTGCTCCGGCAACAGCATATATCCAATTTCTGCTTCTTTTGCATTTTCCTCATTTACCGTTACATGGTTAAGGAATAGAACGCTCTGTAATTTGCACCATGACTTCTGCGTTTGAAACGAGCTGGAAATATAAGTTGAAATTTGTTGGTTCAAATTTATTGAAATATAGCCTCTTCATAATATTACTCCAAACTAATTTTTAATTATTCTTCAGAAAAGATATATCATAATTTCAATTATAAAAGATTAACAAAGACAATTGTTAATCTTTGGTGGATAGAGTACATACAATTGGTAATTAAGTGGATGCATTATGGTGTAATTACAGAAAAGGGTGAATGATGATTATGAGTTCATTTGAGCAAATGATATATGTCGGTATCATCATGTCTATTGTATTATCCGTATTGATTTTGGGATCTTTATATTACAATCCTCGTCTTTCGTTAACTGATTATCCGAAAGACATCCAGAAGAGAGTATTTCCGAAAACAATCAATGAAAAAAAGCAAACGATTTACTTTAATGTTGTATACTATACGATTCTCTTTGGTACGCCTTTTATCTCTACATATATATTGCATCAACAAGAAAAATTATTGTATATGGATGCTTATTTACATACTTTTGGCATGTTAATGATTTTCAATTTAGTAGATTTATTAATAATTGATTGGTTTATTTTTTGTTGGATTACCCCGAAATTTGTGGTTATTCCTAGTACGGAAGGTATGAAGGGATATAAAGATTACAAGTTTCATGTAAGAGGGGCTATCGTAGGTACTTTGTTTTTAGCGATTGTAAGTTTATTTTTGGCAGGAATTGCGACAACTATTTAGTGTGAAGACGGACATGAAACGTTTATAGAAGATAAGGAGACTTATAATATATAGAATTAGAAATAAGAATTTGATAGTATTGGAGTAAGAATTCTTAATAACGGTATATTAAGTCGTATTAATATACATGTTGCAAATGTTTTGGTATGATATTAAATTTTATTATTTTTACGAAAGCATTTGATAGAATTCAAAAAAATATAATGGAGGCTAATATGAAAAAAGTAATTGGCGCAGCAACAGCAACTGTTTTCGGATTGGGAGCATTTACTACAACTGCTACCGCAGAAACAATCGTAACAGCAGATGTACTCAACGTACGTGAAAAACCGACTACGGAATCAAAAGTTGTCGAAAAAGTAAAAAACGGGGAAGAATTAAAAGTCATAAATACTGAAGATGGCTGGTCAAAAATTGAGTTGAATGGTAAAGAAGTATTTGTAAGCTCAGAGTTTACTAAAGATATTTACCATGTAACAGCAGATTTGTTAAATGTACGTTCTGAATCGAACACGGAATCAGAAATTCTTGGCAGATTGAAAAAAGATGATGTAATTGAATCAACGCATCAAGTAAAAGATGGATGGCTGAAATTTGAGTATAAAGGAAAAACAGCTTATGCAAATGTTTCTTTCTTATCAAGTACAGCACCAGTTGAAAAAAAGGCTGAAGAGAAAACGAAGCAAGTAGCTAAAGTACAAAAAACGGTTAAAGCTAAGGAAGAAGCTAAAACACAGAAGGTAACAAAGGCAAAAGAAACAATTAAACCTAAGGAAGAAGTGAAAGTACAAGAAGTAACAAAACCTAAGGAAGAAGTGAAAGTACAAGAAGTAGTAAAACCTAAGGAAGAAGCGAAAGTACAAGAAGTAGCAAAACCTAAGGGAGAAGTGAAAGTACAAGAAGTAGCAAAACCTAAGGAAGAAGTGAAAGTACAAGAAGTAGCAAAACCTAAGGAAGAAGTGAAAGTACAAGAAGTAACAAAGTCTAAGGAAGAAGTGAAAGTACAAGAAGTAGCCAAAGCGAAAGAAGTAGCCAAAGCGAAAGAAGAAGCAAAAGCACAAGAAATAGCCAAAGCTAAGGAAGAAGCAAAAGCACAAGAAATAGCCAAAGCTAAGGAAGAAGCAAAAGCACGAGAAATAGCAAAGGCGAAAGAAGAAGCAAAAGCGCAAGAAATAGCCAAAGCGAAAGAAGAAGCAAAAGCAAGAGAAATAGCCAAAGCTAAGGAAGAAGCGAAAGCACGAGAAATAGCAAAGGCTAAGGAAGAAGCAAAAGCAAGAGAAGAACTAAAAGCAAAAGAAGAGTCTAAAAATAACACTCAGTCTGCTAAACGTGAATTAACGGTGGTGGCGACAGCATATACGGCTGATCCAAGTGAGAATGGTACATATGGTGGACGTGTTTTAACTGCGATGGGGCATGATTTAACGGCTAATCCGAATATAAGAATTATCGCAGTAGATCCGAAAGTAATCCCATTAGGATCTAAAGTATGGGTAGAAGGTTACGGAGAAGCAATCGCTGGTGATACGGGAAGTGCTATTAAAGGCAATTGTATTGATGTTTTAATGGGGTCAAAAAGTAAAGCGATGAATTGGGGAAGACAAACTGTTAAAGTGAAGATTCTATAATAAATCTAGAATATAACATAATGAAAATAAGACTGACATATTCTGTCGGTCTTATTTTCGTAATATGACATCATTAAGAATCGCATCAAATATATCTTTTTGCGTTAAGTCATCTGTAAAAATAGTTTCCCTAGCAACCTCAATTGTATCGTGCGGATTATACCATTTTTGTAATGCATCCTCACCAAATTCATGCCGCTTTTCCCTTGTATTATGTCGTCGAATCGTTTCGACTAATGATAAATCAAAGTAATATGTATAGGCGTTCCCTTCAAAATAATGTATTAATTCTTTCAGCATATCACCATATCTATGACTGTTTAAAATACCTTCTAAAATAACAAACTTACATTTTCCTTTTCCGTACTTCGTAATTTCAAATAGTAAATCATGTGATAAATTACCCATCGTGTCGTGTACTCTAAGCATATCTCTACGCACGACGTCTTGAGAGACTAAGAGTGTGCCTTGTCCGAAATGTTCTTGTAGTTCTTTTGCAATTGTTGTCTTACCACTTGCAGAGTTTCCTCTAAGAATGATTAATGTTGATGTTAATATAGGATGTGACATTATATATTTCCTCCGGCTTCTTTCATTCTGTATTTTATTATATAGAAAATTTTAACAAATTAAACAAGGAAAGTGTATAATCAATATGTTGGAAATATAAAGGAGGGAGCTAGATGGGAGAGAAAGTAAAGAAAGCGCAACCTATATGGAAACGAACGTGGTTTCGCTATCTAGGTGCATTTTTAATTGTTCAATTATTGTTTTTTATTTGTGAAATGACTGCATGGGCACCAAATTTTAGACCTGGCGGAGAATTTTTCAATAGAGTTTTACATTCTCGATTTTTTACAGAATGGTTCACACCATATAAAATCCCTCAATTTAACGTGTTTACAGTATTTTTTGCGATTACATTACTACCATATGTGCTAATAGGTGCAATTAAAGATTTAACATTAAGAAAAAATATAAATGAACAATAGGGGTGTCATATGCTATTTCAAAAAGGAAATGTATTAGTTAGGTACGTAATAGAAGATGATGCACATATCATTTCCAAATGGTTATCAGATCCAGAAATTTTACAATATTACGAAGGAAGAGATAATCCGCAATCTGTAGAACAGGTACTGGATCATTTTATACATAATCCAAATATTCATGAAAAAAGATGCTTAATAGAGTTTGAAGATGTGCCAATTGGTTATATTCAAATGTATCCAGTTGATTCGGAGTGGAAAATATTATATGGCTATGAAGTATCACAAAATGTATGGGGAATGGACCAATTTATCGGTGAACCCGCCTATTGGGGGAAAGGAATTGGAACTAAACTCGTTCAGGCAACAATTACATATATTATGGAGAATGAGGGAGCAGAAGCAATCGCAATGGATCCTAAAGTAAATAATGAACGTGCGATAAAATGTTACGGAAAATGTGGGTTTAAAAAGGTGAAGATACTAAAGGAACATGAACTGCATGAGGGGAAATTAGAAGATTGCTGGATGATGGAATATAAACAATAATAATAGCTTATACAAACAAAGGGGGATGGGTGAAATGAAAAAAGCATTAATAGTAATTGATGTGCAAGCGGGTATGTATACAGCAGGAATGCCAGTACATAATGGGGAAAAGTTTTTAGAAACGTTACAAGAGCTTATAGTGGAGTGCCGTTCAAATGATATTCCGGTTATTTACGTACAACATAACGGGCCGAAAGATCATCCTTTGGAAAAAGGTACAGATGGCTGGAAAATCCATGCGGCAATTGCTCCGCAAGATGGGGACAGTATCGTTGAAAAGACGACGCCAGATTCATTCCATAAAACAAATTTAAACGAAGTGTTACGAGAAAAAGGAATTGAGCACGTTATTATTTCAGGCATGCAGACGCAGTACTGTGTGGATACGACTACACGCAGAGCGTTTAGCGAAGGATATAAAGTAACGTTAGTAAGTGATGGACATAGTACATTTGATACTGAAGTGTTACGTGCTGAAGACATTGTGAAGCATCATAACTTAGTATTTAGAGCGTTTGCTGATGTTGTTGCATTAAAAGATTTGAAAGTGGAAGCGTAAGTGGGAAAGCGTCTGTTTCTAAAAGAATGGCCGCTTTTTTTATTTGAAAGCAAGTTGTCACAGTGAGTCAATAAATCGATTTGATTGATCCTAACCTAATGATTGCATGAAAATTACACATATTGTACTAGCCGCATAAATATTTATTAAATCGCTTGAAATTAATTGCATAAGTTAACGCAACGTACGGCATTAATGGGAGTTTCGCTGGTGTATAGCCCATATAAAAAAGCTCAATTCTCATATAAAAATAGATGAGGAGTGAGCTTTTTTATTCTGAATAATGACAGATTCTAATAATTAGAGTTATAAGAGATATGATGTTTAGTATATTTTTATCTGTTGGTCTATATATGTTGTATTTATTATTTTTGGATTTCAAATGAAATTTCTTTAGCTGCTTCTAAAGCTATTTTTTTAGCTTCTGTTTTAAGATAGGCCGCTGCTATAACGTATCCATATCGATGTCCCATTGATGTAGGTGGTTTTAGAAAAGTTCCTTTTTTAGGTTTTATATAAACTTTCTCTACACCAGGATATCTAGAACTACGATTTTTCCCTGTAACTCGAATTAGTTCTCCTTTAGATTTAACTGTTAGGTAATGAGCATACACATATTTATGATGTTTTTTATTTAGTGAAGGTTTATTTCCTAACATTAATCGGATCGTTTCTTGTACTAAGTTGATTCCATGCCCAATTTCAATTATGTCATTCATTGCTCCACCTGATATTCTGGGGTTTATCTCAATTAATTTCCAAACATCTTTTATTCTCCGGAGTTCTAGATGACAAGCTCCATTTTTCATATTAAAAGCCTGAATAACAGAATTAACTGCATTGAAAAGACTATTGTATAGTCTTTTGTCTACCTGTCCTAGTAAAGAATAACCCGTTACGATAAAGCGTTCAAAAAGTGTGATTTCTTGTTCAATTACTGCTATAATATGGACTTTTCCATTTTGAACTAAAATTTCGACTAAGTACTGAGGTCCATCTATATATTCTTCAAGTAGAATTTCTTCATTAGGTAATTTCTTCAAAAGACTTTGTATAGATAAAATTAATTGATCTTTATTTTTTACTAATAATACATCTTTTGATCCTGTTGATTTAGGGGATTTCACAATAAGAGGGAAATTTATCTTATTAGTTTTTTTAAAAAAAGATGATAATGATTCTGTTGGATTATAAATTAAATAGTTGAGTGAGATTGGTAAATCTTTAAGTACATTACGAGTTAATATTTTGTTTTCCATATGATGGATAGCTTTAGTAGATACAATATTTGAGCAAAATTTTTCTGATAAACGTGCAGCCATATAAACATAAGAGTCAATAAAACTAAAGATCCCTTTTATGTTTTTTCCTGATTTATTTAATTTTTCAATTGTTGTAATTATATTATCATAATCATTTATATCAGTGAAAATCATCTGATGTACATCAGGGAATATAGTGCGTTCATTAATAAATTTTGTTTTTTTAGTTAATAAAACAGTAAAAAAATTAAGTTTTTCAGCTGCTTTGATTGCTTCTCTACTTGATCCAGATTTATTTGTTTCAATGAAAACGATAGTATCCATTTTATGTCACCTTAACCTTTATCATTTATCATTTATCATTTTATAAAACCTCAGATTTATTATTTCTATAGGTAGAGTATTAAAATGAGGTTAAGCTTGTTCCGGTTTTTTCGAAAAATGGTTGAATGAAGGAGAACATGAATATATATATAATGAATTGGACATTTGTTTTGAAAAAGACCTTTAGAAAGAAGGGAAGAAGAACTGACATGACTATAATTGGTATGCTTCATCATCGGAAAGATCCGAATGACGTAAAGAAAGCATATACTTACGCTGCTGTAGCTAAAGCTGAAGGTGTGGACTTTTTTTATTTTACTTTAGGGAAGGTAAATATAGAAACGGAGAAGATTTTAGGTAAAACTTATGAAAATGGTAATTGGGTTGAACAAGAATTTTCTTTTCCAGATGTTATTTATAATGCAAGTGTTCATATTAGTGATAAAAATCAGCAAATCTATGATTATCTACATGAAAAGGTTCCTTTTACAAGTCATTCAATTGGAAATAAATTAAGTGTATATAACAGAATAAATAGAGCAAAAAAATTTAAGCAATATCTTATTCCTTTTTATGAATTAAATGATGTTAATAAGTTTTTTGACATGATTAATCGTTATGAAAAACTTATTATTAAACCAATTTCTGGTCATCAAGGTAGTGGTATTGTTTTCATTGAAAAAAATGGGATGAATTACAGTATGAATGAATCAGAACAAATTTCATCTATTAATAAAAAACAATTACGGAGCTTTATATCTGATAAGATTCAAGAGCAAGGATACATAGTTCAACAGTTTATTTCATGTCAAATGAAATCTGGTCATGTTTATGATTTCCGATTGCATGTTCAAAGAAATGGAGAAGGCAGGTGGGTTGTTACTTCTATATTCCCGAGAATAGGTCCATTAGGAAGTATTGTATCAAATATGGCTAAGGGTGGTTATAGTACTTATTTAGATGTTTTTTTAAAAGCGGAGTTTGATAACGATTGGTATAATATTAAAAGGTATTTAGAACGATTTGCAGTAACTTTTTCTAACCATTTTAATTCTTTATTTAAGGATGTATTATTTGATGAGTTAGGAATTGATGTAGGGATTGATAAAGATCAAAAATTGTGGTTATTTGAGGTGAATTGGAGACCAGGGGTACCTAATATATTTAATCTCGAATTAGATGTAGCTAGAAATTTAATTCACTATGCTAGATATTTGGCTAATAAATCTAAATAAGAAAAGGAAAGTAGAAAAATAAAATGAAACCTAGAAACCTTAATATAATAATGTTTCTCTTAATCCCTCTTTCTATATCTCCTATAAGATTATTCTCCATGCATCTCGAAATTCGGCGGATGCTGGACTATCGTCAAGTCGACGTACTTAATACAAGCAAAATACCGGGATCTGATAATACATCCTTCATTGTGGGCGGGGGCACATATTTATAAAAAAATACGCTTGTCCAATCCATTATCATTCTCCAGTCATTTAATATTACAAAGGGGGGAGAACATGGAAAACAATGAAGAAATCACGTTTCGATTTGTAAAAAAAGATGGAGAAGAAATTAATTTAGGAAATCTTGCTGCTAAACGAAAAATTGTCATTGTCATTAATAATCAGATTACATTTGCACCGAATACAACACAAATTGCCAGTGGGGCCGGACAAAACAGTGCGGCAGGAAGTAATGCAGCAATCGATTCATCGAATACAAGACAGCAACAAACAGTGGGCGCTGGAGGCGAAGCCATAAATAAGGGAATTAGTGGGGACCAGATTGAACCGCATAAAATGAAAAAAGAAACTTCGGATGAAGAGGAAGAACTTGTAATTATCATCAATAATCAAATTAATAAAACCCGTAAGGAACAGGCTAGTGCTACTCAAGTGGCAAGTGGTGGTGGAGATGACAGTGCAGCTGGAACCAACGCTGCTATCGAAAGTTCTAATACTAAACAGCAACATGCAGTGGGAGGCGGAACGGATAGTTCGGCAGAAAATGCAGGTGAAGAAGGCGACCAAATAGAACAATGCGATTAATGAAAAAGGCAGAATCTAGTTTACTCTTGATAAACACTTTTTACTTTTTTGACGGGTTAGCACAACATGCTCATCAACTTAAGCGTTTTATTACACCTCAAAACAAAAAATGTACATTTTCTCTTGGAGACGCCATTTATTTGTTTTGAGGTATTTGCTTTTTTTTTAGGTTGATGGCGATGGAGTTCCTTCATCAGTAAATTACTTCTTCTTATCTTTATCCGAAATATTCTGTTCTTCCGCAAATTCCGTGCCATATGCAAAGCGGCGATTAATATGAATGTTATCGTTGTTGTGCCTTGTGTGTGAATTAGAAAAGCGATGAACGATTACTTCAGATAATGTAAAGACAATTGCAGATAGAATACTGCCCCATGCAATTTGCATATAGTTGTCTAATAAAATATTACCGAAAATCCATACGCTTAAATATGTTAGTAAGAAATCTGACATAATGGCACCATTATTGCCAATTCGCTCTAAAATCATTTTATCAACGAACATATAAGATACGATTGTAACGAAGAGACTAAACGAAATAATTTGAACAAACGTTGCAGGGAAAAACAAAGCGAGTCCAATGCTAAAAGCGATGATGCACGATATAAATTTGATAAGTACTACAGTAAAACCATTCAATATTTACACCTCCGATTTATACATAGTTTTGCAATAAATTCAGGAGTTCATACATCGTAACGAATTTATTTAAATAAAACTTTTTCATGTTGTTGTTTTTGTCTAAATATTATAAAAACAACGAAAAAATGTTATAGTAAAATGAGAGCATATGACATTTTTAGGTAAGGGGGAGTCCGGGATGTGGATTACTTCAGAAGTAGAAATTCCAGATGAGTTAATTGATCATCTTGAACAAGGGAAGTTAGTGTTATTTGTTGGAGCAGGAGTTTCTATGCAAGGGAAATCAAACTTACCAAATTTTGATGATTTAGTTGATGAAATTGCAAAAAAGTTATACGTCGAAAAACGTGAGATCACTGAACCACATGATTATTATCTTGGTAAAATTGCAAAAACGAAAGACGTACATCAAGTTGCGAGAGATGTTGTTCATATAGAAAAATCAAAACCAAATCCCCTCCATTATGCAATTCCAAGGTTGTTTCCTTTAGATACAGATGTCCGTATTGTGACGACAAACTTTGATCAACATTTTACAACTGTAATTAATGAAATGAATAGGAAGATAAATGTTTATTACGCACCAGCTTTACCGACAGGGAGAGCGTTTAAAGGACTGGCTTATATACATGGTAATGTAGAACAGGAGAAAGAAGCTTTAATTTTAACAGACGGTGATTTTGGAAGGGCTTACTTAACGGAAGGATGGGCGAGAAGGTTTTTAGTTGATTTATTCTCAAATTATACCGTGTTATTCGTTGGATATAGCCACAATGACCCAGTAATGAAATATTTAGCGACTGGTTTACCACCAAGTACAAGGCGTTATGCATTTGTCGCACAAGGGGAAAATACATATCATTGGGAGCATTTAGGAATCAGACCGATTGTGTATCCAAACAAAGCGAATAATCATCAGTCCCTCGTCAAAGCCGTGAAGCGATGGGCCGAATTAATGGGCGATAATTATATTACAAAAAGAATGCGCATTCGGGATATTGTAACAGTGCCACCATCAGTAGAGCAGGAACAATTATCGTACATAAAGCAGTCAATAAAGAAAATTGAAACAGTTCGTTACTTTGTTGAATTTGCACGAGATTATGAATGGGTGGAATGGCTTGAAGCAGAAGGGAAATTACGAAATTTATTCTTGCACACATCAAACTATAACGAGGTAGACGAATTACTTGCAGAATGGTTAGTAGAGCAGTTTCTTTTTAGTCATCAAAAGGAATTATTCCAACTTATTTATAAAAATCATTCAAAAATATCCCCATTATTATGGCAAACAATTTGTCGCTATTTAAACGAAATGAAAATAAAGATGGATCCGTTGTTGTTTGCGAGGTGGACACTCTTTTTATTAGAAACAGCTGAAAAAGATAGTAGCTCTATTGAAAATATTTCATACTTACTGCAAAAATGTTCTTTTCCTGATCATAAAGAAATTGCATTATTGTTACTAGCGTTTATTCTAGACGGTAAACTTAAATTAAAGCGTGTAAGAAAGTGGGGAAATGATACGCAAGAATCAATAGAACTCGAGGAATCGAGTCGTATACCAGTGTCTACGTTTTCTCATGTGGAGAAAATTTGGGCCGAGAAGATGCGACCGCATATTTCTTATTACGCTGTTCCAATAATGATTATGGGATTAGAGAAGATGCGACTGTTGTCATTAAGACAAACAGCTCTGAAAAAAAGAGATAAGGAAAATGAAGAGAAAGAATTTCATCAAAATGATCTTGCATTTTTAATTCAAATTGTAAAAGAGTGTTTAACTTATTTATGTGGAAACAATGAGAAAAAAGCGAATTATTATATTACAGAAATGATAGAAGCGAATAGTGTACTTCAAAAGCAAATTGCAATTGATGCGATGAATAAAAATATATTCGTTAGTGCAGATGACAAAATGAAATGGTTGTTACATGAAGGGCTTCTTTTAGATTTCACGTATAAACACGAAGTTTTTCAACTTTTAAAAAGGCAGTATACACATTCTTTAGAAGAAACAAAGGAAGAAGTCATTCAAACTGTATTGAAACACCTTACAGAGGAAAGAGCATTTGATGTATGTCTCGTCTTAGATTTATTATTTATATGCGATTCGAATAGTCCATCTACAGCAAAAGGATATGAGTTAATGAAGCAAAAGCATCCTCACTTTCATTCTGATCGATACAGTGTACAAAAGAAAGAGACTACAGAACAAAGTATTACTTGTAATGTGACTGCGGATGGCTTATTGCAATTAAAAGATGATGAAATTATGAAGCAAGTTCGGCAATTTTCTCAAGACGGTGTGTTCGAACAACGTCATTATTTAGAGATGTTATCTAAAGCATGTAAATTGAATACAGAGTGGAGTATTTCATTCGCCTATCAATTAGTAGGCGTGCATGAAATAAGTAATGAAGTATGGTTTGTTTGTATTAGAGAGTGGCGAAATAACAGGGGACTGACAAATGAACAAATTCAAAAAATCATTCCACTATTGCAAAGATTTGTTAGAAATACAGCCTTTCATTGGTTAATTAGTAGTTTTCTATATGAAATTAGCAATCGATTAGAAGAGTTAGAAGAGAATAGTATACGAGTTGTAAAACGTTTTGCTTTTTCAGTTTTTCCTCAAGTCATGAAAAGTAATACGGATTTTAAGCTTGGAAAACAAGACTTTTACAATGAATCGATTCTGCATCCTGTTGGAAAAATGACAGCTGTATTATTAAAACTTTTATCATATGATCATTTATACGATCGTAATGTGTATGAATATTTATTTTTATTTGAAGAACAAGTAAGAAATAGTTCAGAACGGACGAACTTTATGTTTGCACGTTTAATAGCAGATATTACATTTTTATATCATATAGAGAAGCAATGGTGCCGAAAATATTTGTTACCGTACTTAGATTTAAAGAAGGAAAATGAGATTACGAAATATGCGTGGGCAGGTTTATGTTACACGCAAATTAATTTACCGTTATTTACAGAGATGAAGCGATTTATTAAGTATGCGGTAGAACATTTGGAAGTGTTGCATCCGCATACACGGGAAGCATTCTTGAAGTGGCTTAGTTTTGTATTTATTAAATGTGTATTGTACTGGGAGCAAAAAACAGATTGGTTATACCCGTTACTCATGCAAGGAAACGAAGAGAATAAAATTACGTTTATGCAGCATGTATGCTATTACGTCAAAACATTAAGTACAAAAGAGCAACAAAAATTTTGGACGGCTTGGCTCAATGTATTTTTGCGAGAACGACCAAAAATGGGAGAAATAACAACGAGAGAATATGTAATGCTTTTACGCATTATTTTATACATGGATGAGATTGTAGAAAAAGGATTAGGTATTATATCTCGTACATTTTTAGATGTGAATGGAAAATGTACAGGGGAGGAAATGAAGCAGTTATTTAGTGAAATACTAGATAAGAATGAAAAGATAAAAGCGCATAAAGAAATGTATGCAAATGTGTTTTTTATTTTACTACAAACATGTCAGGAAGCCGATTTATTTGAAAGTGAAATCATACAAATTAAAAAACAATTAATCGAGTATGAAGTAGATAAACATGTATTAAATTTAATAGAAAATGAAATAATTCGCATTGGAATTGTAATAGGGAATTTACAAAAGGAATTATAGGTGGAAAGTGGAATTTTAAAAAATAAATAAAAAATTGTTGACAGTGTTTTGAAAAGCGTTCTATAATACGAATCATACTTATTCAATTTCAAAAACATTTGAATAAACAAAGTGCAATGAAGAGATCACAGTAGTGGTTAGTCTTACTGTAACAGAGAGCTGGTGGTTGGTGTGAACCAGTACAGGGATAATCATGAATTACAGTCTTGGAGCATCTTTTTCGTAGTAAAGATATTTTCATCTTTATGAAGGAAAAGCGGTCAATTGATCGTTAACAGTGAAGAGAGGTAGACGGAAAGATAGTCTACAACTAGGGTGGTACCGCGATAAATATCGTCCCTACTGATTTATTCAGTAGGGACTTTTTGTATTTCAGTGGTCCAACTTGAAAATAAAATAGTCATGCGTTGAAAGGAAAAGCAGTAGTTGTTGTTTCCCTGTAACAGAGAGCTGGTGGTTGGTGTGAACCAGTACAAAAACAAGAGCGAATTACAGTCCTAGAGCATCTTTTTCGTAGTAAAGATAGTTATTGTCTTTATGAAGGAAAAGACGGTCAGATGATCGTTAACAATGAAGAGAGGTAGACGCAAGAAGTCTACAACTAGGGTGGTACCGCGATAAATATCGTCCCTACTGATTGGATCAGTAGGGATTTTTTGTACAAAAAAGTGGGGTTTTAACTAGTTAGATAGTGTTTTTATAGTAAGTATTAGTTTAAAATAAGAAGAGGTATCGATTCCACTTAAAATTTGTATAATTTATCAGTTCAGAAAATAGAGAATTTTTCATTCTCTTACTATACTTTTAAAACATTAGAGGAGGATTTCCAAATGGCAAATCATGAATTAGATCAATTACGTAAACAGGTAGATGAAATTAACTTACAACTATTACACCTTTTAAACAAACGTGGTGAAATCGTTCAAAAAATTGGGGAGCAAAAGCAAGTACAAGGTACGAAACGTTTTGATCCAGTACGTGAGCGTGAAGTACTTGATATGATCGCAGAGCATAACGAAGGACCGTTCGAAACGTCAACAGTTCAACATATTTTCAAAACAATCTTCAAAGCTAGCTTAGAACTACAAGAAGATGATAACCGTAAAGCATTACTAGTATCACGTAAAAAGAAACAAGAAAATACAATCGTTGATGTAAAAGGTGAATTGATTGGAAACGGAACACAAACGTTCATCATGGGACCTTGTGCGGTAGAAAGCTTAGAGCAAGTTCGCCAAGTAGGGCAAGCTATGAAAGATCAAGGCTTAAAATTAATGCGCGGTGGTGCTTTCAAACCGAGAACATCTCCATACGACTTCCAAGGTTTGGGAGTAGAAGGATTACAAATTTTACGCCAAGTAGCAGATGAGTTCGACTTAGCGATCATTAGTGAAATTTTAAATCCGAATGATGTTGAAATGGCATTAGACTACGTAGATGTAATTCAAGTAGGCGCACGTAACATGCAAAACTTCGATTTATTACGAGCTGTAGGTAAAGTTAACAAGCCAGTATTACTAAAACGTGGTTTAGCAGCAACAATTGATGAATTCATCAACGCAGCTGAATACATCATTGCACAAGGTAACGACCAAATTATTCTTTGTGAGCGTGGTATCCGCACATACGAAAGAGCGACACGTAACACATTAGACATTTCAGCAGTACCGATTTTAAAGAAAGAAACACATTTACCAGTTGTTGTTGACGTAACGCATTCAACTGGACGTAGAGATTTATTATTACCAACAGCGAAAGCGGCTCTTGCAATTGGCGCAGATGCAGTAATGGCTGAAGTACACCCAGACCCAGCAGTTGCATTATCAGATTCTGCACAACAAATGGATATTCCAGAGTTCCATAAATTCATGGAAGAGTTAAAAGGATTCAAAAATAAATTATCTTAATTCCATATCATATATGCGCTGAAGAGGAAACAGTAGTGCTTATCTCCCTGTTAAAGAGAGCTGATGGTCGGTGTGAATCAGTACAAAGGTAAGCATGAATTACAGCCTTGGAGCATCTTTCCCACCAACTTTTGGAGGGAAAGACGGTCAAACGATCGTTAAAGAAGAAGAGAGGTAGACGACAGTTGTCTACAACTAGGGTGGTACCGCGATAAATATCGTCCCTACTGAGCGCTCAGTAGGGACTTTTTTGTACAAAAAAATAGTAAAGGGGCAAGAGAAATGAGATACATTACAGCTGGAGAATCACATGGTCCGCAGTTAACGGTTATTTTAGAAGGTGTACCTGCAGGTTTAACACTTACGGCGGAACATATTAATAAAGAATTATTAAGAAGACAAAAGGGGCATGGTCGCGGAAGACGCATGCAAATTGAAACAGATACAGTTGAGATTGTAAGTGGTGTACGTCACGGGATGACACTTGGTTCACCAATTACGTTAATTGTTAAAAATGATGATTTCAAACATTGGACGAAAGTAATGGGTGCAGAACCAATTTCGGAAAAAGAAAGTAAAGAAATGAAACGTACAATTTCAAAACCACGTCCAGGACATGCGGATTTGAACGGGGCAATAAAATATGGGCATCGTGATATAAGAAATGTTTTAGAGCGTTCATCTGCTAGAGAAACGACAGTAAGGGTTGCAGCTGGAGCAGTTGCGAAGCAAATTTTAAAAGAATTAGGCATAGAAATTGCAGGGCATGTACTTGAAATTGGTGGAGTAAAGGCAAAACATATTTCAAACTTACCAATTGAAGAAATTCAAACAATTACTGAAAACTCACCAGTTCGATGTTTAGATAAAGAAGTAGAACAAGAAATGATGGATGCGATAGATAACGCTAAAAGTAGCGGAGATTCAATTGGCGGCATTGTGGAAGTTATTGCAGAAGGTATGCCAATTGGCGTCGGTAGTTACGTTCATTACGACCGTAAACTAGATGCAAAACTTGCTGGTGCGATTATGAGTATTAATGCATTCAAAGGTGCTGAAATTGGCGTTGGGTTTGAAGCGGCAAGACAGCCAGGAAGTAAAGTGCACGATGAAATATTGTGGGATGAAGAAAATGGATACACGAGAAAAACGAATAATGCCGGCGGTTTAGAAGGTGGTATGACAACAGGAATGCCAATTGTCGTAAGAGGTGTTATGAAACCAATACCTACATTATACAAACCGTTAGCAAGCGTTGATATCGATACGAAAGAAGCGTTCCAAGCGAGTATTGAAAGGTCTGATAGTTGCGCAGTACCAGCAGCAGGTGTAGTTGCTGAATCTGTTGTAGCATGGGAACTTGCACATGCATTAGTCGAACAATTCGGAAAAGATCGTATGGAGTTAATTCAGCAAAACATTACGCAACATAACAAATACGCAAAAGAATTTTAATTAAAAGGTGGTTTTAACATGCAAGTAAAAGATCAACTATCATCATTACAACCATATAAACCAGGTAAATCACCTGAACAAATGAAAGAAGTGTACGGAGATCATTCATTTGTGAAATTAGCATCGAATGAAAATCCATTCGGCTGTTCGCCACGTGTTTTAGATGAGTTGCAAAAATCGTGGTTAGAACATGCCTTATATCCTGACGGAGGTGCTACAACACTTCGTCAAACAATTGCAGATAAATTACATGTACAAATGGAACAAGTACTTTGCGGTAGTGGTTTAGATGAAGTCATTCAAATCATAAGTCGTGCAGTACTCAAGGCAGGAGATAACATTGTAACGGCAGGTGCAACATTCCCACAGTACCGTCACCATGCAATTATTGAAGGCTGTGAAGTGAAAGAAATTCCTTTAAATAACGGTGTATACGATTTAGACGAAATTTCTTCTGTAGTAGATAGCAATACAAAAATCGTATGGATTTGTAATCCGAACAATCCTACAGGAACATATGTTAATGAGCAGAAATTAACTCAATTCATTGAGGGCATTAGTGAAAATACGTTAATTGTCATTGATGAAGCGTACTATGAGTATGTAATAGCGGAAGATTTCCCAGAGACATTACCGCTTTTAGAAAAACATAAAAACATTCTTGTGCTTAGAACGTTTTCTAAAGCATACGGATTAGCTTCTTTCCGAGTAGGATATGCAATTGGACAGGAAGAGTTAATCGAGAAATTAAATGTCGTACGTTTACCATTTAACGTATCTTCATTAGCGCAAAAAGCAGCAACGATTGCTTTTAACGATGAAGCATTTATCGAAGAAATTGTACGTGTGAATGCTGAGGGATTAAAACAATACGAAAGTTTCTGTAAGGAAAATGAAATTCCATTTTACCAGTCACAAACTAATTTCATCTTCTTGCCAGTTGAGGATGCTGGAGAGATTTATGAAGCTTGTGCACACGCAGGGTTTATTATTCGTCCGTTCCCGAATGGGGTCCGTATTACAGTCGGAACAAGGGAGCAAAATGAAGGAGTGATTTCAGTGTTAAAACAACACTTTGAAAATAAAAAAAGAAAGTCTCGAGATGAGGCAAATGCGTAAAAAGGTAGTTTTAATTGGAACGGGTTTAATTGGAGGCTCTCTCGCATTAGCAATTAAGAAAGAGCACGATGTAACGATAACAGGTTATGATATATTTCAAGAACAAGTAGAACGAGCGAAAGAATTACATGTAGTAGATGAAGTGGCAGTAGATTTACAGCATGCATGTGAAGAGGCACATTTAATTGTTTTTGCTTCACCAGTTGAAGAAACGAAGAAATTATTACACAAACTAGCGTCATTCCGTTTACGAGAAGATGTTATAGTGACTGATGTTGGTAGTACAAAAGGAACCATTATGAACGAAGCGGAAGCTTTGTTTTCAAAAGAAATTTCTTTCATTGGTGGACATCCAATGGCAGGTTCTCATAAAACGGGAGTTGAAAGTGCAAAAGCACATTTATTTGAAAATGCATTTTACATTTTAACACCGATGAAACATGTACAAAATGAACAAGTGGAAGAGTTAAAAGGATGGTTAAAAGGAACAGGGTCACATTTTCTCGTTTTAAATACAGAAGAACATGATTATGTAACAGGGATTGTTAGTCATTTCCCGCACCTTATTGCAGCAGGTTTAGTAAAACAAGTAGAGAAACATGCAGGAGATAATCCGCTCATTCATCAACTAGCTGCTGGAGGTTTTAAAGACATTACACGTATTGCATCTAGTAGTCCGAAAATGTGGAGTGATATTGTAAAGCAAAATCGAGAGCATTTAATGGTATTATTAAAAGAGTGGATCTCTGAAATGGAAGGTTTATATCAAACAGTTTCTACCGGAGATGCAGGCGAGATTCAAAACTATTTTGCAGACGCGAAAGAATACCGTGACTCTTTACCAGTACGCAAGAGAGGGGCAATTCCTGCCTATCACGACTTATACGTCGATGTTTTAGATAAAGTAGGGGCATTAGCTCACATTACGAGTATTTTGGCGCGTGAGGAAATTAGTATTACGAATTTACAAATATTAGAAGCGCGTGAAGGGTTACTTGGGGTATTACGTATTAGCTTCCAAAGAGAAGAAGATCGTATGAAAGCTAGGTTAGCGCTTGGACAAGAAAAATATCAAACATATGAAACAATTTAAATGAGAAGGTGAAAACGTGAAGGAAAGAACAATACAACCTGTTGATAGTGGATTGAATGGCAACATTACAATTCCAGGTGATAAGTCCATTTCACATCGCGCTGTTATGTTTGGCGCGATTGCAGAAGGAAAAACGACAATTAAAGGTTTCCTACCCGGTGCAGACTGTTTAAGTACAATTTCTTGTTTTAAAGAAATGGGAGTAGACATTACGCAAAATGGTGATGAAGTTACTGTAGTTGGTAAAGGATTAGAAGGTTTACAAGAACCGAAAGCTGTATTAGATGTTGGTAATTCTGGTACAACGATACGATTAATGTCAGGAATTTTGGCAAATACACCATTTTTCTCTTGCGTACAAGGTGATGCATCTATCGCAAAAAGACCGATGCAACGTGTAACAAATCCATTAAAACAAATGGGCGCAAAAATTGATGGACGAGAAGAAGGAACGTTTACACCGCTAACAATACGCGGCGGCGAATTAAAAGCAATCGAATATTCGTCTCCGGTTGCAAGTGCGCAAGTAAAATCAGCTATTTTACTTGCAGGGCTTCGCGCAGAAGGTGTAACAGCTGTTACAGAACCACATATTTCACGCGACCATACGGAAAGAATGCTTGAAGCATTTGGAGTTAAAGTAACCCGCGTGGGAAAAACAGTGAAATTAGCAGGTGGACAGAAGTTAACAGCAACAGATGTTCAAGTGCCAGGTGACGTATCATCAGCAGCATTTTTCTTAGTAGCAGGTGCAATCATTCCAAATAGTAAACTAGTATTAGAAAACGTAGGGATGAATCCAACTCGTACAGGTATTATTGATGTTTTAGAGAAAATGGGTGCTACGTTTACTGTAGAGCCAATTAACGAAGGAGCCTCAGAACCAGCTGCAAACATAACAATCGAAACCTCTTCATTAAAAGGAATCGAAATCGGCGGAGATATTATCCCTAGATTAATCGATGAAATTCCTGTAATTGCATTAGCGGCAACGCAAGCAGAAGGAATTACAGTTATTAAAGATGCACACGAATTAAAAGTAAAAGAAACGAACCGTATTGATACAGTCGTAGCGGAATTAACGAAACTAGGTGCTCGCATAGAAGCAACTGAAGATGGGATGATCATTTACGGAAAATCAACTTTAAAAGGCAATACAGTAAATAGTTACGGTGATCACCGCATCGGAATGATGCTTGCAATTGCTGGGTGTATTGCAGAAGGAAAAACAACAATTGAAGATGCAGAAGCAGTTGGTGTATCATACCCTACATTCTTCGAAGAACTTCAAACGTTAGCTAAATAAAGTAATGAGAAGCAGATACAGGATGTATCTGCTTTTTTATATTGAATTTGTGTCGTTAAGTCCATATAATTTCATTCACCGCACTGTAATATTTTGAATTATGTTACAATTAAAATTAATAAGGGAGGAAAAATATATGAACGTCATACAATTAAAAGAAGATAAATTCAGAGAAGCATTACGTTTATCAGAATACGCATTTCAATATAAAGTAGATGAGGAACGCATGCAGCAGCAACTTACAAGAATGAAGGAAAGTCATGAAGTATACGGTATTATGGAAGGTGAGGACTTAGCGGCAAAACTACACCTTATTCCGTTTCATATTTACATAGGCAAAGAAAAATTTAAAATGGGTGGCGTTGCAGGGGTAGCGACGTATCCAGAATACAGAAGAAACGGTTATGTGAAAGAATTGCTTCAACATTCACTTCAAACGATGAAAAAAGACGGATATACAGTATCGATGTTACATCCATTTTCCGTTTCATTTTATCGTAAATACGGCTGGGAACTTTGTGCGGATCTTCTTGTATGTCATATGACAAAGAGTGATTTAGTTATGAAAAAACAAGTGAATGGTACTGTGAAACGTTTCAATAAAGAAAATCACCAAGAAGAGGTCGAGAAGCTTTATGAAACATTTGCAGAACGTTTTTCTGGTATGCTAGTTCGCAGTGAAAAATGGTGGTTACAAGCTGTTTATGATGATTTAACATTAGCAATTTACTACGATGAAAATAATACTGCAACTGGTTATATGTTATATAAAATTGAAAACTATAAAATGACTGTAGGAGAATTTGTACCATTGCAAAATGAAGCACGAAATGGTCTATGGAACTTTATTTGCCAGCATGATTCTATGATTAAAGAACTTGAAATGACAGTAAGTGAAAACGAACAGTTGTTATATACATTGCAAGAACCACGTGTGAAAACAGAAATAAAACCATATTTTATGGGAAGAATTGTAGATGTAGAGCAGTTTTTAAAACAATATGAGTTAAACTGGAACAATGTACAACAAGAAGTAATTTTACATATTACAGATTCATTTGCACCGTGGAATAATGTATCAGTGAGACTTGCAAATTATGAAATAACAATTATAGAAGAACCAATGGATAAAGGGATCAAGCTAGATATAAATGCACTATCTACAATATTGTTTGGATACAAACGCCCATTAGAACTAAATGAACTTGAATTAATTAGCGGAAGCGAAGAGGAAATACGGGCATTTGAGAATGTAGTACCAGTGCACAAGCCGTTTATTTATGATTTCTTTTAATTTGCATAAATGAAATCGGGCTATCCCAAATGAAATTTTGGGATAGCTTCTACAAAAATTGTCGATTTTTGTAAGAAAGTCGATAAAACTTGAAAATCGCTGATATAATTGGAGATGCGCCGATATATCCTGAAAATCGCTGATATAATCAGAATTGCGCTGATATATTTTAATAATCGCTGATATAAATTTTTCACAAACAAGGGATTAAAAACGCAATGATACTTGTCACACACTTGACTTTTAATCCATCTAATTTATAATTAAAAACGGAATGAATTTTCATTCCTGAAAATTGAGGTGAAAAAATGGCTAAAAATAAACAAGAAGACATTTTTGATGCGGCAATACAACTTTTTGCAGAACGAGGTTATGATGGTACAACAATTCCGATGATTGCTGAAAAAGCAAAAGTTGGTGCTGGTACCATTTATCGCTATTTTGAAAATAAAGAAGCGCTTGTTAATTCTTTATTTACGAAAAGTGTTTTACAGCTATCAGAGTTAATAAAAACCGACTTTCCAGTCAACGCAAATATTCGTGAACAGTTTAGCCATACGTACAACCGTTTATTTGAATTTGCGAGACAAAATGCAAATGCTTTTCTTTTTACAAATTCTCACTGTGATAGTTATTTTCTCGATGAACATAGTAATGAAATATTCGAGGACTTTATGGGCTTCTTCATGAACTTAATTGAAGATGGAATCGAAAAAGGTTTTCTTCGTCCATTACCACCAATTGCGTTAATTATCATTGTATATCAACCAATTGAAAAATTAATTAAAGTAATGGAAACAGGGCAATTAAAATATACAGAAGAATTGGTAAAAGAATTAGAGGAAAGTTGTTGGAATGCTATTAGAATCATTTGATTCTATAGCGTTATAAGGACAGGAATGAACATTCATTCCGAGAAAGGTATTAAGAGAATAACTGGAGATGATAAATTTAGTATAACAAATGGAATGAATATTCATTCCGAAAGATGTAGTTTAATAGAATTAAAAAAATATATTTATAGAGTGATAGGAATGAACGTTCATTCCTAAAAAGTATTTCTAAATGAACATGAATATTCATTCCATTTGTAACTCTAATAATGGGAGATGATTCAAATGAGCAAGTTAAAAAGTTGGAGAAGTTTATCTTTACTATTATGGATAGTTATTACCATTACAATGATTGTAACGATGCCTAATATGGATAAATTAGTGAAAGAAAAAGGGCACATTACGATTCCTAATACAGAACAAAGTAGTATTGCTGACAAAATGATAAAAGAAATGGATAAAGACGGGACAGAAAAGTATGACATTATAGCTGTTTTTAATAGTGGTAGTAAAACAGCTTTAACGACTGAGCAAAAAGAAGAAATAACAAAAACAATCAACGCTTTGCAAAATGAAAAAGAACAATTAGGAATTAAAGAAGTTGTTTCACATTTAGATAATAAAGAATTGGAGAAACAATTAGTTTCTAAAGATAATACGACTATTTTAACGCAAATATCGATAGATAAAAAACATGGTGAAATATCAAAAGTTTCAAATAATCTTCATAAAAAAGTGCAAACGAAAGGGGTAAAAACGTACTTAACAGGAAGTGACTTAATAGCGGGTGATTTTCTTAAATCTTCTCAAGAGGGAGTGAAAAAGACTGAAGTTATTTCAATCATTTTCATTCTTGTAGTATTAATCATTGTATTTCGTTCACCTATTGTTCCGATTGTTTCTCTACTTACAGTTGGGGTATCGTATTTAGTTTCTATGGGGGTAATTGCTCATCTTGTAGATCAATTCAATTTTCCATTTTCAAACTTTACACAAGTGTTTGTAGTTGTCGTTCTGTTCGGAGTTGGAACAGACTATAACATTTTACTATATACGAGATTTAAAGAAGAATTAAGTAAACAAGATAATGCATTTTTGGCCACGAAAGAGACATTTAAATCGGCAGGGAAAACAGTTATATATAGCGGGATAGCTGTATTAATTGGATTTGCATCTCTTATTTTAGCGAATTTTAAATTGTATCAATCAACTTCAGCAGTATCAATTGGGGTTGCAGTATTACTACTTGTATTGACGACATTAAATCCATTTTTTATGGTGCTTTTAGGGAAAGGAATGTTTTATCCCGTTAAAACATTTAAAGGGCATGAGGATAGTCGCTTATGGGGATTCTTTGCGAAAAACTCAGTTGCAAGACCATTCGTCGCTTTAATCATTGTATTCGTGATATCGATTCCATTTGTTGTGAAATACTCTAACACGCTTAATTATAATGATTTATTTGAAGTCGATAATAAGTATGAGTCAAAAATGGGGATTAACTTGATTGAAGAGCATTTTCCGTCTGGTTTTTCTTCACCAAGTACGTTTGTCATTCAATCGAATAACAAGTTAGATGAAGCAACTTCATTACAAACTTTAGATGAACTAACTGATAAAATTTTGAAAGTTAAGGGAGTTTCAGAAGTATATTCACCGACGCGTCCAACCGGTGATAAGATAAAAGAATTATATATAAATAAACAAGCGGGAGAACTTAATACAGGATTAGGAGATGCCAATGGTGGCTTAAAAGAAATCAATAATGGATTAACGGATGCTAAAAATAAAATGGGTGATAATGACTCAAACGGTCTCGCAAATGTTCAAAAGTTAATTGATGGAACGAACGAGGCGAAAAATGGAGTAACAGCATTAGGAACAGCGTTAAATCAATTATCAAGTGGTATAAATGATGGGGCACAAGGAGCACAGCAAATTGAGAGCGGGTTAATTTCACTAAATGAAAATATAAATGTTCTATCTAATGCAACGTCGCAGCTACATGCTGGTTATGCACAGTTAGAGAAAGGTTTAAGTTCTTACGATCAATACTTCGGAAGTATTTCTCAAGCGATTGATGGTGCGAAAAAAGGTTATGCGCAAATTGAAATGTTAATGACCAATTTCATTCAAACGAAACCAGAATTAGCAAATGATCCTAACATTCTGCAGACGATAGGTATTGCTAAAGAGGCTCAAAAGCAATTAGGTGGGCTTTCAAATGAATTAAATCAATTAGCAACGCAGCATAAAGCAGCTATGGGTTCGTTTAAAGAAGCGAATCAGTCATTATTGAAAGTAGATAACGGTTTAAAAGAAATGAACAGTGGCGTTACTAAGTTACAAAAAGGCGCTGGTGAGCTGAAAAATGGCTTGAATGAAGGTGCTACAGGTTCAAAACAAATTGCAAATAAATCAGCTGAGCTACAATCTGGTTTAACGAAAATAAACGATGGGCAAGGGCAGTTATTAACTGGACTAAAAGATTTGCAAGACCAGATGGGGCAATTACAATCTGGTTTATCTAAAAGTACAGAAGGGCTTGGAAAAGTAAGTAACGGCCTGAATGACGCACAGAAATATTTAGGCGAGCTAAATGAATCGAAAAGTTCTGAGAAGTTTTATATTCCAAAAGAAGTGTTAGAGGGAGAAGATTTCCAAAAAGCTTTGAATACGTACATGTCACATGATAGAAAGACTGCTAAAATGACAATCATTTTAGACGTAAATCCATATTCAAAAGAAGCGATGCCAATTATTCAAGAAATCAATAAAACGATAGATGGTACTTTGAAGGGGACGGAATTAAATAATGCGAAAACAGCAATCGGAGGGACAACAGCTAGAAATGTTGATTTAAAAGAAGTAACCGGGCAAGATTTCTTGCGTACTGCTACGATTATGTTGATTGGAATTGGGATTGTGCTAATTGTAATTACCCGTTCATTCTTAAACTCGATTTTTATTGTTGGATCTTTACTATTAACGTACTTCGCATCACTTGGCATAAGTGAGCTAATTAGTACACATGTCTTAAACGTTGAATCATTAAGCTGGAATGTTCCATTCTTTAGTTTCATAATGCTTGTCGCTTTAGGAGTGGATTATAGCATCTTCTTGATGATGAGATATAACGAGCTAGAAGGGGATTCGGTAACGAAAATTGTAACTGCATCTCGTCACATAGGAGGAGTTGTATTATCAGCAGCACTTATTTTAGGTGGGACGTTTGCAGCGTTAATACCTTCAGGTGTATTAACTCTTATACAAGTTGCTTCAGTTGCTGTTATTGGACTTCTATTATTAGCTCTTATTATTATGCCAATATTATTGCCTGCTTTAATTGGTTTAACAAGTAAATTGAAGGGCTATACAAAGAAATTGAGTAATAAAAAATAATTGAATCCCCCTTAAAAGGGGGATTTTTTGTTACTTAATAAACTTGTCCATGATGTCTTATTAATGTTTTCTTCAAAGTAATACCGATTGTAAGTGTATTTTACGTTAGTATGATAGTGTATTGTTAAAAATATAAAATTTATTCAAGGGTGAAAATGATTGAATAATAATCAACCGTTGCTATTCATCCAGCTTCTACTATATAATAGCTATAGTCTACAATAATTGAGTCGTAATATGCGATTTTTTAAGACAATCGGTGAGAAAACGCTGAAATAAGCGCTATTAGTAGGAGGACACAAATGATTACAGTAAGTAACGTTAGTTTGCGTTTCGCGGATCGCAAATTATTTGAAGATGTTAACATAAAATTCACGCCAGGTAATTGCTACGGTTTAATCGGAGCAAACGGTGCTGGTAAATCAACATTTTTAAAGATTTTATCTGGAGAAATTGAACCATCAACAGGTGACATACATATTACGCCAGGTGAGCGTTTAGCGGTATTAAAACAGAACCACTTCGAATATGAAGAGTTCCCAGTGTTAGAAACAGTTATTATGGGTCACACGCAACTTTACAAAGTAATGCAAGAGAAAAATGCCATTTACATGAAAGAAGACTTTAGTGATGAAGATGGTATGCGTGCAGCTGAACTTGAAGGTGAATTCGCTGAGCTTAACGGTTGGGAAGCAGAATCAGAAGCTGCAATCCTTCTTAAAGGTTTAGGTATTGGTGAAGATCTTCATGATAAGAAATTGTCAGAATTAACTGGGGCAGAGAAAGTAAAAGTATTACTTGCTCAAGCTTTATTCGGTAAACCTGACATTCTATTACTAGATGAGCCTACCAACCACTTGGACTTAAAAGCGATTCAATGGTTAGAAAACTTCTTAATGAACTTTGAAAATACAGTAATCGTTGTATCCCATGACCGTCACTTCTTAAATAAAGTATGTACGCACATGGCTGATCTTGATTTCGGTAAAATTCAACTTTATGTTGGTAACTATGACTTCTGGTATGAGTCAAGCCAATTAGCTTTAAAATTAACACAAGATGCTAATAAGAAAAAAGAAGAGAAAGTAAAAGAGTTACAAAACTTCATTGCGCGCTTTAGCTCAAACGCATCTAAAGCGAAGCAAGCAACTTCTCGTAAAAAATTATTAGATAAAATTACATTAGATGATATTAGACCATCATCTCGTCGTTACCCATTCGTTGGCTTCACACCTGAGCGTGAAGTAGGAAATGACTTATTAACTGTTGAAGGTCTTTCTAAAACAATTGATGGCGAAAAAGTGTTAGATAATGTGTACTTCACTTTAAATAAAGGTGATAAAGTTGCATTTATCGGTCGTAACGATATTGCAATGACAACATTATTTAAAATTCTTATGGGTGAAATGGAGCCAGATAGCGGTTCATTCAAATGGGGCGTTACAACTTCTCAATCTTACTTCCCAAGAGATAACTCTAAGTACTTTGAGAACAGTGACTACAACTTAGTTGAATGGTTACGCCAATTCTCTCCACAAGATGAGTCAGAAAGCTTCTTACGTGGTTTCTTAGGCCGTATGTTATTCTCAGGTGAAGAAGTTAAGAAGAACGTTTCTGTACTATCTGGAGGAGAAAAAGTTCGTTGTATGTTATCTAAAATGATGTTAAGTGGTGCGAACGTAATCACACTTGACGATCCAACGAACCATTTAGACCTTGAGTCTATCACTGCATTAAACAACGGTTTAATCGCATTCAAAGGTACAATGTTATTCACATCTCATGACCATCAGTTCGTACAAACAATTGCAAACCGTATTATCGAAGTAACGCCAAACGGTGTAATCGATAAAGAGGCTACTTATGATGAGTTCTTAGAAAATGAAGAACTTCAAAAACAAGTAGACGCAATGTACAAAGGTCAATAATATATAATGAAAAAACTCGCTCTTTTTAGAGCGAGTTTTTTGTCGAGAAGACGTAAAATCAATGGTAGGTTACACAAATAGTTATTCAAATATAACATTAATAATCATAAAAAATTTTAATGTACAAAAGGAATATAATGATTATAAGAATTAACGAGCTAGTTGAAGCGGGGTAAATATAATTGAATTGTATTATTTTATCATGTGAAAAATGTGCCAAAATTGGAGATAGATTTGTTTGCGAATGTGTTTATAAAGGTATATAGTATGGGATGTCACAATTAGTGGATGAATCTCTGGGAGAAAACAGGAAATGTTACAAATGTATTTCGTTAAATAGAAACCAAGGTCAAAATGTCTAGAAAGAAATAGTTGAATAAATACTAGCTTCAAATTATAATTACTAATATTCTTCATATAGTTAAATAAAAATATTCTATTTGAAGAAGAAAAAATAGAATAGAGAGACAGACTTATAAAAAATAAGCCTTGGATGATCAAAAGAGGTGGAGAAATGAAACAGTTCTTATTAAAGAGTAAAAGTGTGTTAAGCAATCATTTTGGATTCTTTCTGTTTGCCGTTATATTATTATGGCTCAAAACATATGCAGCGTATGTAACAGAATTTAATTTAGGAATTTCAAATACAATCCAAAAATTCTTGCTGTTTTTTAACCCGCTTAGTTCAGCAGTTCTATTTTTAGGACTTGCATTATTTGCAAAAGGGAAACGAGCTTACATTTGGGTAATTATTATTAATTTGTTAATGTCCATACTTTTATATGCAAACGTAGTATATTACCGCTTTTTTAGCGACTTTATTACGTTCCCGACATTAACACAATCGAATAACTTTGGAGACTTAGGTGGTAGTATTTTTGCATTGCTACACGTATATGATCCACTATATTTCTTAGATACAATTATTCTAATTGTTTTAGTCGCAATGAAATTTGTAAATCCTAAACCAATCCGTGTTGCGAAGCATAAATTATCTCTAGTATTTGTAGTAGGTATTTTATTATTCAGCATTAACTTAGGGCTTGCAGAATCTGACCGTCCGGAACTATTAACAAGAACATTCGATCGTAATTATATTGTGAAATATTTAGGAGCATACAACTTTACGATTTATGATGGTATTCAAAGTGCGAAAGCATCAACAGAACGAGCATTAGCTGATGGAGATAATATGACAGAAGTTAGAAACTATCTTACATCAACTTATGCAAGTCCAAATCCTGAGTATTTCGGTAAAGGAAAAGGAATGAACGTAATTTATATTCATTTAGAGTCATTCCAAAACTTTTTACTAAACTATAAGTTAAATGGTCAAGAGGTTACACCATTCTTAAATTCATTTACAAAAGATGCGAATACGTTATACTTTGATAACTTCTTCCATCAAACAGGACAGGGGAAAACATCTGATGCGGAGTTCATGTTAGAGAACTCAATGTTTGGATTACCGCAAGGATCTGTTTTTACAAATAAAGCTCATAATACGTATCAATCAGCACCAGCTATTTTAGGTCAACAAGGATACACATCAGCAGTGTTCCATGGTAACTACAAAACGTTCTGGAACCGTGATGAAATTTATAAATCATTTGGTTTTAATAAATTCTTTGATGCGTCATACTATGATATGAACGAAAAAGATGTAGTAAACTATGGTTTAAAAGATAAACCGTTCTTTAATGAATCAATTCCATTATTACAAACGTTGAAACAACCGTTCTATACGAAATTTATTACGTTATCTAACCATTTCCCTTATCCGATTGATAAAGCGGAAGCAACGATTGAACCAGCGAATACAGGTGATTCATCAGTAGATACGTATTTCCAAACAGCACGTTATTTAGATGAATCTGTAAAAGGATTCATGGATTACTTGAAACAATCTGGTTTGTATGATAACTCAATTATCGTTATGTACGGTGACCATTACGGTATTTCAGATAATCATAGTGCGGCAATGTCTCAAATAATGGGTAAAGAAATGAACTCATTTGAAAATGCTCAATTACAACGTGTACCTTTAATCATTCGCGTACCAGGAATGAAAGGTGGCGTACAACATCAATACGGCGGAGAAATTGACGTGTTGCCAACGCTATTACACTTACTTGGGACAGATACGAAAAATTATGTCCAATTCGGATCAGATTTATTATCACCAGAGCATAAACAAGTCGTTCCGTTCCGTAACGGTAACTACGTAAGCCCAACAGTTACTGCACTGAACGGCAAATACTTTGATACTGCTACTGGAAAACCTGTTGAATTAACAGACGAAATAAAACAAAATGAACAAATGGTTCAAAAATCACTAAAATACTCCGACCAAGTTGTCAATGGTGACTTATTACGATTCTACACACCAGAAGGATTTACACCGGTAGATCGTTCTAAATATAACTATAACAATCCTGATAAAAATAAAACGAAGGTGAAGACGACTGCAGACGAGGAAACAAAATAAATATGAAAGAGCGCTACTTATATAAGTAGCGCTCTTGTTTATAATTCCATCATTATAAAGAAGGATTTTTTGTTTTTTGTTTCGCCTTTCCAAAGAACACTACACCTGCAATGATAATAATGATGAATGCCCATTTAATGAAAGGATTACTTTCGAAAAATCCAGCGAACCATTTCTCATCTACAATCATTTTTGCAGCAGTATAAGCTAAAACAGCGGCTCCGATCGTAATGATGACAGGAAAGCGGTCAACCCATTTTAAAATTAATGTACTGCCCCATACAACTACTGGAATAGAAACTAATAACCCGATGATTACTAAAGAAAAGTTGCCATGGGCAGCTCCGGCAACAGCGAGAACATTATCAATTCCCATTAACGCATCAGCAATAATAATTGTTTTTATAGCAGACCAAAATCCTTCTTCTGCCTTAATATCATGATCTTTTCCTTCAGCAATTAATTTGTAAGCAATCCATATAAGGAGCACACCACCAATTAGAAGTAATCCTGGTATTTTTAATAACCAAACGACAACTAAAGTAGCAGCGGCTCTTATAGCAATTGCCCCGATAGTTCCCCAAATAATAACTTTCTTTTGTTGATCTTTCGGCAGTCGTCTTGCTGCTAATCCGATTACGATAGCGTTATCTCCTGCTAATACTAAATCGATTACAATAATGGCAAGTAAGGCAGACCAATATTCAGGTGAGAGAAAATCCATATATATATCACTCCTTAAGAGTAATATGTGCTAAAGTGTTGATAATATAGAAAATAGGATTGAATTTGTATATTCAATCCTATTTTTTGGCTGTATTTTGATATGTATATGTGTTTTAATTCCGTATAAGTCGCTTTTGTAGTTTTTTTTGCTTATCTTTTTTCTTTCTTAATTTTCGATTCATCTTATTAATACGGCTTTCTTTTCTGTTATCCCATTTATCACTTTTGATATTATTAATAGATTTATCTTCCTTAGCACGAAAACGTTGTACTTTTTTTACGAAGGAAAGGGGAATTCTCCCAATGACACCTTGCTTTTCTAATGAACCCTCTTTGCCTAGACACCAATCAGGATGAGATAATAAATAGTCGAAATCGAATATTATCCCGTATTCTTTATCCATATAGGAATACCATTCATCTAATGTACACTTGTTTTTTGTATATAAATATTTTGATCCATCAGTCATAACGCAGCACCAATAGTCAAAATAGCTCCATAGTACCCATTTTTTCGGTACATCTAGTGTTAAAATTACCATTTTTGAATTTTCTCTACCCCAAGCTTTATGATTTCGGTTTGGGTAATTATTTGCTTCCCAGACCCAAATAGGATAGTTACCTTCGTAATGAGGCAATCTTGTTTTAGCAACGCGCACCATCCAGTCATATGAATATATATCGTCTGAATCGATGATTTTTTTATTACCTTCTAAATAACCAAGTTTCTTAAATTGCTTCCAAGCTTCTTCAGTTTGTACTGTATATACGATCATATGGCACCTACTTATTTAAACTAGGCTATAGTATAGCATGTGATGTTTCAAAGTTACATTCATTTGATCTTTTCTTGCTAAAAGGGAAGGGACGTATATTATAGAAAAGGTGAAATCATGTATGGGTTTTCTATATGAGAAAATTTCCAAAACGATAAAAAAGACTCAATAACCTACTAGAGGAAATTAAGTCTTTTTTCATTACATACGATTATCATGCCAGAAGTTTAATGGGAAGTGTTCGTTCTCACTATAGGCTTCTAATTCATATCCTTTTTCTTTCAGCCCTTTAATAATACCAGGTACTGCTTTTACGGATTGTGGATGAATATCGTGCATAAGGATAACTTCTGTTGGATTTGTAGCATGAGCTAGAATATTTTCTACAATTTTAGCTGATGCAGCATCAACAGGCATTTTGCTATATGTCCAGTCTAATGAATCGATTGTCCAATCCCAAACTTTTAAGCCATTCTCAACAACTTTGTTGCGAAGAGCCTCATTTAATCCTGGCATTGAGCCGTAAGAAGGACGAGTTAATACTGGTGATTTACCTAAAACGCCAGCGATTAAGCCTTGGTCTTCTTTCATTTCGTCTACGTAATGACCTTCTGTGTAAAGTTTCTTGTAGTTATGAGTCATACTGTGCATCCCAACATAGTGGCCTTCAGCATCTTCACGTTTTACAAGATCAGGGAAAGCTTTTACGTTTGACCCAATTAGGAAGAATGTCGCTTTTGCATCTTCTCTTTTTAACATATCTAAAAGTTCAGCTGTATATTTTCCAGGACCATCGTCAAATGTTAAGTAAGCGACTTTTCTAACTTGCCCATTATAGTGCTTTGGAGCTTCTTTCGGTGCAAGGGAGGTTTGAATTTCACTTACAAGTTGAACTGATTTTGCTTCATCCTCTGTACTTGCTAGAGCGGTATGTACTGATCCAAAAGCGGCTTCGTAAGTAAATAATACCCCAGCGCAAATCAACATAGCCCTTTTCACTAAAGTTGTCATTCGAATTCCATTGTGCATAATTTTCCTTCTCTCTATAAAAGTTCTACTCTACTATATTAGCAATTATAGGTAGGGAAATGCAAAAAAACTTTTTTACAAGTGTAAGAAAGTTTATGAATAATATGCAAGATTTTAGCGTCATTGCAGGTTTGAAGAAATGAAAGAAGAATTGAATGAAATATATTGCATTTATGGCAGTTTAAAATTGCTTTTTTTACTTTGAAAAGGGAGGATAAACATGAAAAAATTAGCTTGTTTACATGCTCATTATTCAAATGTTGAATACATTGACCGAGTACTACAACCTTTTGAAATAGAAATACTTCATTTTGTAGATCCTATCATAGCACAAAGACAACAAATAGAGAGTGGCTTTGAAAGAGCGGTAGCTCGAAATAAATTGAAAGATATAATAAAATATATAGCCGAAAGTGATATAGATGCACTTTTAATAACTTGTACAGATTATATTACATTATTAAATGAGGATTTTAAGATAAATATTCCTATTTTGAAAATAGACGAGCCATTTTTTGAAATGATTTGTCATATTGAAAAGCCGCAAACAATACTTTTTACGAATACTAGCACTGTTTCAGGGACGATAAAACGTTTAAAACAATACGCCAAGCAGAAAAATAAATCTATACATGTAAAAATTGAAGTGATAGATGGTATATTTGAGTTAATTATGCAAGGTCATAAAGAAGTGCATGATACTAGATTAGAAAATTACTTATATGAAAGAATGAAAGACAGAAACGAAATGATTTCAGTGGCACAATTATCGATGGTAGACGCTGCTACAAATGTTGGAAATCGGATAGGAAGGAGAATAATAGATCCGTTACATGCGTTAAAGGAGTATTGCATACAAAGGATGAATGAAAAATAAAAAAAGTGTATTTTGTTAAAGGCTGAAACGGAAATAATTTCACATACCGTAATTTAAAAATAAATATAGGAAAATCAAAAAATAATGTAGAATATATCGTACATACATATATGAAGTCAACATAAAACAAAAATGAGGTGGACATATGTTACTTGAAGAAGTAATGCAGCAATTAGAAGAATATGGGACAGAACAAACGCGTAAGACGTATAAAAATCATGGGGCGAAAGAGCCTTTATTTGGAGTTAGTTTTGCGAATTTAAAATTGTTAAAAAAGAAGATAAAAAAAGACCATGATTTAGCGAGTTCATTATGGGAAACAAAAAATATGGACGCAATGACTTTGGCGACGATGGTTTTAGATCCGAAGAAGCTTACGACAAAGCAGCTAAATGAATGGGTTGGAGAAGTCGATTATTATTGTTTAATGGACGTTTTGATGACGGCTATATGTACATCGCCAATTGCGATAGAAAGAATGGAAGAATGGACAAAGTTGGATGATGAATGGATCGGAAGAGCAGGTTGGTCCTTATTAGCGAATATAGCGATTAAAAATAAAACGTTACATGATGATTTCTTCTTACCATATTTAGAAGAGATTAAAACACATATACATAATGAAAAAAATCGGAAAAAAGAAGCGATGAATAGTGCTTTAATTGCGATAGGAATTCGCAATGAAGACTTAGAGCGACAAGCGATTGAAATTGCACGTGAAATTGGAAAAGTACAGGTTGATCACGGCGCAACGTCATGTAAAACACCCGACGCTGAAGCCTATATAAAAAAGGCGAGAGAAAGAGCTGAAAAAAGAAAGTGAATTAAGAAAAGGGGAAAGGCTATGAAACCAATTGAAGCGGCACAAAACATAATTACATCACAATTCCCGAATTGTGATGTAGCTTTACTCGGAGGAAGTGTTGCGCGAGGAGAAGCGACTAAAACATCTGACCTTGATATTGTAATAATAGATCATAGTTTAACATCTTGTTATAGAGAATCCTTCTATAGTAATGGTTGGCCCGTTGAAGTATTCGTGCATAATTTTGAAACGTATAAAACCTTTTTTAAAATGGATTGCGATCGAGGGAGACCTTCGTTACCACAATTAGTTTCAGAGGGAATTTCATTAAAAGGGAAAAATGAAATTGTTGAGAAATTAAAAAGAGAAGCGAATGTTTTACTAAATAAAGGACCTGCTAAATGGACCGAGGAAACGATGAGGCAAAAACGTTATTTTATTACAGATGCTTTAGATGATTTTATAGGTGCATCAAAAAGAGAAGAAGAATTATTTATCGCTAATTTATTAGCGGATCTTGTACATGAATATGTATTAAGAGTAAATGGTATGTGGCTCGGAAATTCAAAATGGTTTATTAGAGTGTTAAGAAGATTTGATGAGCAATATGCAAACGAGTTTGTAGCGGCTTTTGATCATTTTTATAAAACAGGAGAGAAAAATGAATTCATTCATTTTATAGAAAAAACGTTAGAACAGTATGGAGGAAGAGTGTTCGAAGGATTTTCTATTGGTAAATAAAAATGGGATAGAAAAATGAATATACCATTCGTTCAATTAAGAGAATTGACACTAGATGATGTAGAAGATCGATATCGATGGTCGTTAGATAGAGAAGTAACAAAACATTTAGTTGTTCCAGATCAATATCCACCGTTCACTCGTGAAGATACGGAAAAATGGATTGAGGCATGTATAAATGGAATAAATGGTTATGAACAAAGAGCTATCGTTACCGAGAAAGGTATACATATTGGATGGGTAGACCTTAAAAACTTTGATAAAACAAATAAAAATGCAGAACTAGGAATTGCGATTGGAGATAAAGACTATTGGGGGAAAGGATTTGGAATGGCAGCTCTAAACAGCATGTTACTAATAGGATTCTCTCAGTTCGAATTGGAGAAAATTTGGTTACGTGTAGATGAAGATAATAAACAAGCGAGAAAGAGTTATGAAAATGCAGGGTTTGTATGTGAAGGGTTAATGAGAAATGATCGATTGCGTCAGGGGAAGTTTATTCATCGCTATCGTTACAGTATATTAAGAGAAGAGTATGAACAAAAAACTAATAGCCTATAAAAATATTATGTAAATTAAAAGGGGAAGATAAAATGATCCGATTACTTACAAAAGTGGATGCAAAACAATATTGGGAGTTACGTTTACAAGCACTGCAAGTAAATCCAGAAGCATTTGTAACGACTTATGAAGAAGCAGTACGTCAAGAAAACCCTCTTGAACGCGTTGCTAGTAATCTTTCATCTAACAGTAGTTTTACATTTGGCGCTTTTAATAAAGAAAATTGTTTAGTTGGGGTTGTTACGTTATTAACTGAAGAAAAGGAAGCATATAAGCATAAAGGACATATCGTTGCGATGTATATAGATATTGATAATCGAAGAAGTGGTCTTGCGCGTGATTTAATACGTAAAGCTATTGAAAGGGCAAGGGAAATGAAGTTAGAGCAATTGAATTTAGGCGTGGTATCAACGAACGAACCAGCCAAACGATTATATGAATCAATGGAATTTAAAACGTACGGTATAGAAAAAAATGCTTTAAAGATAAATGGTGTTTATAGTGACGATCAATATATGGTACTGTTTCTTTAAGGGGAGAAGTTTGTTATATTACATCTAATTTTTAAAAAATGAATTTAAATTATATTCATTTTTTATATAGTATTAAGAAGAAACTAAACAAGGGGTTTTATAATGAAAGCTATTGCAGTAGGGATTTTGGCATCATTTTTCTTTGCCTTTACCTTCGTTTTAAACCGGGCGATGGACTTAGAGGGCGGAAGCTGGATTTGGAGTGCGTCATTACGGTATTACTTTATGGTTCCAATGCTTTTACTTATTGTCATGTATAGAGGGAACTTAAAGCAACTCTTGCAATATATGAAAAACAATCCGAAAGAATGGTTAGTATGGAGTATTGTTGGATTTGGTCTCTTTTATGCACCGCTTAGTTTTGCTGGCGCATTTGGTCCTGGTTGGCTTGTTGCATCAACATGGCAAATAACAATCGTCGCTGGTATTTTATTAACACCATTTTTTGCGGTAGACCCATTACATAAAAAACTTCCAATGAAAGAATTAGTAATGTCAGGCATTATTTTATGTGGTGTTGTACTTATGCAAGTAGAACACGCCTCTTCATTAGGCATTCGTGAAACCATTTTATGTGTCGTTCCTGTACTTATTGCAGCGTTTGCGTATCCTCTTGGAAATCGAAAAATGATGCAAGTTTGTAAAGGGGAGTTAGATGTATTCCAGCGGGTTCTCGGTATGACATTAGCAAGTTTACCATTTTGGTTTTTACTATCTGGCTACGAAATATCAACAGGTGGATTACCGTCAAGTAGCCAAGTGTTCCAATGTTTTATTGTAGCGGTTAGTTCAGGTTTAATCGCGACAGTACTATTTTTCTTTGCGACAGATCTTGTAAAAGATAATCCGCAAAAACTAGCAACAGTGGAAGCAACGCAGTCTGGTGAAGTTTTATTTGCGCTAGCAGGAGAACTCATTTGGTTATCTGCACCAATTCCATCATCTTTATCTTGGATTGGTATGAGTCTCGTTATTGTTGGGATGATACTACATAGTTATGTAGCGGTCGTTGTGAAGAAAGAAGAAAAGATAACAGCGTAGAGAGATTAGCTCTTTTTATAAAGAGCTAATCTTTTTTCATAGAAAGGGATATGAGTATGAATTTACAGTGTGTTGAACAAATTGAAAAAGATTTAATTTTTAATGTACTAAAGTATGCCGTCGGTCCAAATGAAATAAGCTTAAAGAAAGCAGTATTATTTTATCAAGGAAGTGAAGGGACATTATATAAATACGAAGAGAAAGCTTGTATAGGTATTGAAGTTATTGGATCAATGAAAGCGAGAATATGTCACATTGCTGTTATGCCAAAATATCGTCATCAAGGAATTGCGTTGCGAATGATAAAAGAAATAGTAAGAGTGCATCAATTTACTTATATAGAAGCAGAGACAGACGATGAGGCTGTAGAATTTTATAAGAAAAGTGGTTTTGAGATCAAAAGTCTAGGAGAAAAATATTCGGGAATCGGAAGGTTTCATTGTTATTTAGAAAAATAGTATAAAATATGCAAATGTGCATATAGGGTTTAGTTTGAAAAAAGTAATATTTACATTATATAATAAAGGTATCTGGAAAATTATAGATAAAAGAAATTAGGTGTATAACACATGAGAATGGATAAAAGTAAATTTATGAAAGTCGCTGCTTCAATTGGTGTTTCATCTTTTTTATTAACGGGTTGTGGTGATTATGAAGAAGAAACTGCACAGAAAGAAAGTACGGCTGTTAAAACGGATGATGCGAAGCAAGGGAATGAACAAGGAACATTAAATTGTGACGATAAAACTCCAACAATGGAAAATGTAGAGAAAGATGAGTTATGCAAGGAAAATAACCCATCATTTTCATCGTATCATGAAAACTCACATTTACCGATACTTCCATTCGTAGCAGGCTATTTATTAGCAAGCCGAACTTCAAATATGAATTATACAGCAAAGTCAAATGTAATGAAGAATCCGTATACAAACAATGTTATTCCTTATCGTGAAAAAGATGAGAGAAGAACTGGTGGCAGTGGTGGTGGAGGCTATTACGGCGGCACTAACAGTAACAATAACTCTTCAAATAAAGTTGATTTGAATAAGCAACCACCGAATACAGCAAATAAAGTGACGCCAGATACAAGTACGCCAAAATCATCTACGACACAAACACCAAAAGTAAATTCTGGTTCAAGTGGAATTGGGAATGCAAAAGCGCCAGCCGGATCCTAAAATGAAAGGATAATGGAGTCATGTATACAGAACAAGAACAGAAAGAGTATATGAAAGTATGGTTTTCACTCGCAGAAGAGGCTGGTCGAAATGGCTTTACTTGGCCGAGTCTGTTAGAGAAGGAAGAATGGAATCAATATATGGCTACAGGGATGTATCGTATGCCAGTAAACACATATACCGCTATTTCAAAAGCGACAGAAGAAGTTATGTATGTGTTATATAGAACATATCAATTTATTGTAAATACGACAGAAGATTTTCAAAAACTTGGATTTCCGCCCGAAACGTGGGAAATTGCGAGAATGAAACATACTGGTTTGTTTTCATATTTTACAAGGTTCGATTTTATCGTAAATGGTGATGATATTAAATTAATAGAAGTAAATTGTGACACACCAACAGGGTACTTAGAGCCGTCTGTCGCAAATGAAGTACTATGCCGTTATCATGATGTGAATCATCCCAATCATATTGAAGAGCATATTGTGCAGGCGTGGGAACAAATTAAGCATGACTATAATATAGAGCCTACAGAGACGATATATTTTACTAGTTACGATTGGCACGATGAAGATCATCAAACAGTTCAATTCTTAAGAAGCTATTGTTTAGATCAACCAACGGATTACATAGGTATACAAGATATCGTCGTGGCAGATGATGGTATATATACGCAAGATGGTGAACGAATCCATTATTTATATAGACTATATCCAATTGAATATTTAGTTTCAGATGTCGATAAAAACGGAAAAAGAATTGGACTCCAGTTTTTAGATCATATAGCGCAAGGAAGAGTCAAAATCATTAATCCACCAGCTGCTTTTCTTATGCAAAATAAAAGTGTACTCGCATTAATTTGGCAGCTTTTCGAAGAGGAAGTTTTCTTTGAGAAAGACGAGCGAGAAATCATTAAGAACTACTTCCTACCAACATATTTTAAAAATAAACCATTTTTAGAAAGAAATGAATCGTATGTTTCCAAACCTTTATATGGCCGGGAAGGTGGCGGAGTATCAATATACGATAATGAAGAACTAATAGCTGAAGATAAAACAGAGTATTATTTTGAACAACGGAAAATATACCAGCAATACATAAAAATGCCTGACTACACCATTAATACTTGGGATGGCCCATACACTGGTAAACTATTAATTGGTTCACATTGTATTAGCGGGAGAGCTGCGGGGTTATTTTTACGTGTAGGTGAGAAAATAACGGGAAACTTATCAATGTTTACTGGGATTACAATCGAAGGATAAAGTGAACAAAGAGCTCATCATTTGTGATGGGTTCTTTGTTTATGTATAAAAAAGCTTTTTTATTGTTGTGATGTAAAACCTTCATCTTTCTTCATTTCAAAGATCTTCTTTCCGTCGCCATCTACAATTTTAATAGAGTCCCTAAGTTTTGGTACACCAATATACAGTACAGGATTTTCATCTTTTCCTTTACCTTTTTCAATATGTAATACGATAACAGATGTGTTTTTTTCGTCTTTTCCTTCTTGTACTGTAATTTTATCGTTTTTATATTTCTTTCCAAATGCTAAATAAACCATTCTTTGTCCTTCGCTAATACTACCATTCGAGTAATGAACCATAGTTGGGTCTTCTTGTGCTTTTTCATATAAATTTGATGGCCCATATCCACCTTCATTATATCTTGATTTTTCTAACACCCAATAACTCTCATAGTCATCTTGCACAGAAACACATGCACTTAAGGAAATGAGTCCAAATAGTAGAATAGAGAATAAAATTTTATTCATTTGTTCACCTTCTTTTGATATTGTAAACACAATTAAACAATATCTCACATAATAATATTACCATTTTTATAGATATGAGGAATGATTAAGTTAAAAATTAAGAAAAATATGATAATATATTTATGTGTAAGTTTAAATTTTAATATATGGCTAGTGGGGGAACCATTATGAAAATGAATGAAATAGTAGCGAATACACAATTTCCGAATACAATTGAATCTATTACAAAAGATTTAGCGGCATTAGGAGTTAAAAAAGGAATGACAATAATCGTTCATTCTTCATTAAGTTCGATAGGATGGATATCTGGTGGCGCGGTTGCCGTAGTAGAAGCGATAATGAAGGTTGTTACAAAAGAAGGAACGATTATTATGCCTACGCAATCTTCAGATTTATCCGATCCGAAACATTGGTCAAGACCACCTGTACCCGAAGACTGGTGGCAGATTATCCGTGATAACGTTCCAGCATTTGATCCACGCATAACACCAACAAGGGGCATGGGGGAAATAGTTGAATGTTTCCGTACATATCCGAATGTAGTACGCAGTAATCATCCATTAGGAAGTTTTGCTGCATGGGGAAAACATGCAGAGGAAATAGTTAGGGATCATTCGTTATCAATGAGCTTTGGAGAGGAATCACCATTAAGAAAAATATACGATTTAGATGGACACATATTATTAATTGGTGTTGGCTATGATTCTAATACGTCTGTACATATATCTGAAGTACGTTCTGGTGCACGTGAGTTAATAAAAGTAGGAGCACCAATTTTAGAAAACGGTGAAAGGATATGGAAAGAGTTTGTTGATATGGATTACGATTCTGATACGTTTGTAGAAATTGGTGTACAGTTTGAGCAAAAAGGAACTGTAACAAATGGAAAAATAGGCAACGCAACGTGTCGTATTATGAAGCAACGTGATATAGTTGACTTTGGAACGGATTGGTTTCGTAAGAAAAATCAGTAAGGGATGGTTATAATGAAGGGGAAAAAGGTATTAATTACGAGCGGTGGTTGTTTAGAAAAATGGGATCAAGTACGCGGACATACAAATATGGCAAAAGGAACAATCGGAAGGATAATCGCGGAAGAACTTATAGCGAAAGGTGCACACGTTATATACTTACACGGTTATTTCGCTGAAAAACCAAGCGATGTACATAGAGGATTAGAATTACACCCATTTGAAGGAATAGTTGATTTACAAGATAAAATGAAAAGTATCATTACGCATGAAAAAGTCGATGCGGTCATTATGGCAGCGGCTGGATCAGATTGGGTTGTGGACAAGATTTGTGATCAAGATGGGAATGTTCTTGATATGAATGGGAAAATTTCAAGTGATATAGCGCCGATTATACATTTTAAAAAGGCACCGAAAGTATTAAAACAAATTAAAGAGTGGGATCCAGAAACAGTACTCGTTGGTTTTAAACTTGAAAGTGATTTAAATGAGGAAGAACTGTTTGAAAGAGCGAAAAATAGAATGAAAGAAGCAAAGGCGAATGTAATGATTGCGAATTCACCACATTCTTTATATTCGCGCGGAGCTGTACACTATTTGATTGGTCAAGATGGTAAAGGTAAGTTATGTAATGGGAAAGATGAAACAGCGAAAGAAATTGTCAAAAGCTTAGAGATATTATGTAGTCGTATTACTGTTTTGTAAAATTTGGTTTTTAGATAAGAATGAATCTGCATAGTATATAAATGAGCGAGACTTTAATCGAATGTGAAGCGTAAACCAATCAAGATCTATACAGAGAATAATTGGTGAGGAGTGGGTCCTATGGAACATTTATTAAAGCAAGCTATTAAACTCCGGGACGAAAAGAAATATGCACAGTCCAGAGAGATACTTATAGGATTAACAAATTTTACGAGGGATGCAGAAGTGCATTATCAATGTGCTTGGATACATGATGTAATGGGTCTTGAAATGGACGCTGTGCCGTATTATGAACAGGCAATTGCAAACGGTCTTGAAGGTGAGTCACTTTGCGGAGCTTATATTGGTCTTGGTAGTACATATCGTTGTATTGGAGAGTATGATAAAGCAATTACAATTTTAGAAGCAGGGGTGCAGAAGTTTCCGGAGAATGACGCTATGAAAGTTTTTTTATCATTAGCTAAATATAACGTAAATGATCATGAATCCGCGATGAAATTATTACTTGAAACCGTCGTGAAAGTAGATGAAGTAAAAGAATTTGAACGTGCCATTTCATTTTATAAAGACCGCTTAAACGAGGTTTTTAAATAGAGGAGTGACCGTATGAATGTATCCATATCGCGAAAGCGAAAAGGAATTTGGCTGGGGATCGTATCTTTAATTATGCTATCAAACTATTTATTGTATGCCCTTCCAATAGTACCAGCCGCACCGAAAGAAGTAGTGCTTGGTTCTTTATTAGATTGTATATTTGTAATTCCAGTCATCACGTATTTCTTAATTATTCGAAAGAGATATTCGTTAACGTATATATTTCCCGTTGTAATAGCTGGTTATATATTTGCGAGGTTTATTATTCCAAGTGACTATTTACAAGCTTTTTCATACGTTTCTTATATTATGGTTGCGGGAGAAATTGCATTTGTATGCATAGAATTATTCCTTTTATATAAAATTGTTAGAATACTCCCTAACATTGTAAAAAGATATAAAGAATATAAAAGAGAATATTCTTCATTTTCTTATGCAATTGATGCAGCGTTTGACGCTACAATGAAAAGGAGTAAATTAGTAGATATCTTTGTAACAGAGTGTAAGTTAATCTATTATGTATTTTTCTCGTGGCGTGAAAAAGTGCCAGAAGGTGCATCCGTATACTCTTATCACAAAAAGACTGGTGCTATAGGTGTTTATATTATGATTATCCACGCAACAGTAATTGAAAGTATCGGTTTTCATTATTTGCTTCATCAATGGAATCCAGTGGTAGCTTGGATTTTACTCATATTAAACATATATGCAATGATTTATTTTATAGCTGAAATACAAGCGATGCGTAAAAATCCAATTGTCGTAACAGAAGAACAAGTAATCATTCAAATTGGATTAGGAAAGAAAGTTGAATTACCATTTACACAAATTGATGATATTGCGTTCTACAAAGGAGACTCCTCAAAAGCAAAAGAAGAGAAAGAGGTATTGGATGCAACTGTTATGGAGTTCATAAAAGAACCTGCTACTTTTGAAATAACACTAAAAGAGCCAGTGAAAGCACAATTGTTATATGGATTTTCTAAAACAGTAAGTCGTGTTCACTTAAATGTTGATGAGGAACGGAAATTTTATGATGCGGTTACTGAAAGGCTAAAACATATAAATGGTGGATAGTGAAAAACTCCTTCTAAATCAGAAGGAGTTTTATTGTGTAATTGTAGACAAAATACTTCTTCATCACTAAATAAATCGATATAATTAAGACTAGAATTAGCATAAGGGGAAACATAATAATGAATAAATTACAAACAGCAAAATGTGAAATTATAGAAAGAAAAATTCGATATGACTCGACAATAGTAGATCACAATTGTTTAATACTTGAAAAGAAATCGCAAAGTATCGTGTTATTTCATGAGGTGCAATATTCATTTACGATGACTACACATGATTCGAGCTTAACAATACCGAAAGGAAGTTACACCATTGCATACTATTGGCAAGATCGTCCGTACAATTTATACATATGGAGAGATGAGAATGGAATGTATTTAGGCTCTTATTTTAATATTGTAAAAAATACGCAAATAACAGACGAACTAGTGTCATTTGAAGACTTAATTATTGATATTTTGGTACTTCCAAGCGGAGAATACTTTATTTTAGATGAAGATGAGTTACCTGAGCCTTTAAAGGGTTTTGAGGGTGGTTATGTGAATGAAGCTCTTTATGTATTAGAGGAAATAATTCAAAAGACGCTTCCTCAAATGATTGTAGAGACAGAAACGGTGAGGTTAAACTAAAGTGTAATTGATTTGAAGTTAGAATACGTGATTAATGGAATTGAGTGGTCTCAAGTTATATGATCTAATTTTTTTGATAAGTCTAAGGTTAGAAGCGTATTTCTTGAGGCATGTGAGTTTTCTTATTGGTTACAGTAGATTAAGAACCATAAAAAATAATTTTTAAATAAATAACAATAAGGATGTTCAAACGAATCATATGTATTTTTAATAAAACCTAGTTGACTTATCGGAAATATTTGTATAATATGTACTTAATTCTATTACGTATTGCTGATTGGAGAAACCAAAGGCATTTTATCTATTGATAAAATGCCTTTGGTTTTTTTATTGCATAAATATTGAATCTGTTCATTTAGATGAATCATTTTAAGGAGGGGGAAAAGTGACTGTTTCAATTGATGGAGTATCAAAATATTTTTCGAAACAAACTCGTACTGTTCAAGTATTAGAGAATATAAATTTTCAATTAGAGAAAGGGGATTTTGTTACAGTAATTGGTCCGAGTGGTTGCGGAAAAAGTACATTATTAAAAATTATTGCAGGCTTAGACAGTGATTTTGAAGGAGAAATCATTATTGACGGGGAGCGTATTACAAAACCGAGTAAGAAGCAAGGATTTATATTTCAAGAGCATCGATTGTTTCCATGGCTAACAGTGGAAGAAAATATTGCAGCTGATTTGTCATTAAAAGATAAGTATGTGAAGGATAAAGTAAAGGAATGGGTTGAAATTGTTCGGTTAGACGGTTTTGAAAAATCATATCCGAAAGAAATATCAGGCGGGATGTCACAACGTGTTGCGATTGCAAGAGCGTTGCTAAGAGATCCCAATGTATTATTGCTTGATGAACCATTTGGCGCACTGGATGCATTTACCCGAAGTCATTTGCAAGAAGTACTGCTCAACATTTGGGAACAAAAAAATACGACAATGATATTCGTTACCCATGATATAGACGAAGCAATATATCTTTCAAACAGAATTGTCATCATGAGTGCAAAGCCTGGAAAAATACATAAAGTGATTGAAAATAATTTACCTTATCCGCGTAGTAAAACTTCCGAATCATTCCAAGAAATTCGAAAGAAAGTATTACAGCAGTTTGAACACGGTGGACTAATTCAAACAAGTATATAGGGAAAGAGTGATTATATATGTATAAAAAATTCAAAGGTCTTTCTTTTGCTTTAGCTATATCTTTATTTTTATTAGGATGCGAAAAAAGCACAGCAAGTAGTAAGAAGGAAGATATAACAGTACAAATTGGTATTCAGCAAGGATTAAGCCCACTATTACTTGCGCAGAAAAAAGGATGGTTTGAAGAAGAGTTTAAAAAAGAAGGCGTTAAAGTAAAGTGGACAGAGTTCCAAAGCGGACCTCCTTATTTTGAGGCTATCGCATCAAACCGATTAGATTTTGGTGAAGTTGGAAATTCTCCAGTCATTTCAGCGCAAGCAGCAGGTATTGGATTCACCGAAATTGCCAATACCAGTTATGCGAGAAAAGGAACTGGAATTCTCGTTCAAAAAGATAGCAAGATTACAAGTGTAAAAGATTTGAAAGGCAAGAAAATAGCAGTAGCAAAAGGAAGTAGTGCTTTTAATTTATTATATCGTGCGCTAGATAAAGAAGGTATCGATGCGAAAGATGTGAATGTCATTCAGTTACAACCAGATGAAGCACAGCCGGCATTTGAATCAGGGTCAGTAAATGCATGGGCAATTTGGGATCCTTTCATATCGTTACATACGGTAAATAAAGGGGCGAAGGTAATTGCAGATGGTGAACTATTAAATGTATCTTCTCCAGAGTTTTTAATTGCTAGAACAAAATTTGCGAAAGAGCATCCAGAATTAGTGGAGAAATTTCTTAAAGTATATGAAAAAGCACGCGTATGGCAAGAGTCAAATTTAGATGAAGCAATAAAAATATATACCTCTGCAAAGAAAATAGATGCAGAAATTGTAAAAGAAGTGTTTAATCACGACAAACCTATTTTAGTTCCGGTAACGAAAGAAATAGTTGCAGAACAGCAAAAGACAGCAGATTTTCAATATAAACTCGGTTCTATAAAGAAAGAAATAAAAACAGATAAAGTTGTAGATAATTCTTTCGTAGAAAAAGCATTAAAGGCGAAATGAAAAGAGGTTTTGTAAATTGGAAAATACGAAGGCTGTTGTGAAAAGGGCGAGTATAACGATTGGCAAAAGCAATGTAAAAAAAGTGCGAAAGACGAATGTAAAAGTGTTAGTAAGAGCGATTACTATACCAATTATTATATTAATAATTTGGCAGTTAGCCGGCGTATTCGATCTAGTTTCTAAAACAGTATTACCAACACCATTAGATATATTTCTAGCTTTTCAAGAACTTATAAAAACAGGAGAGTTATTCGGTCATTTAAGTATTAGTGTATTTAGAGCGGCCGCGGGTTTCTTTATTGGCGGGAGCTTAGGAATCATTTTAGGAACAATTGTTGGATTTTCAACAAGGAGTGAGCAATATTTAGATCCGTCAGTACAAATGTTAAGAACTGTACCTCACTTAGCTGTTGCACCTCTATTCGTATTATGGTTCGGTTTTGGAGAAACATCGAAAGTCTTATTAATTGCGGACGGGGCATTTTTTCCTTTATACGTAAACGCGTTTTTAGGAATACGAGGTGTAGATTCAAAATTATTCGATGTTGCGAGAGTGTTAGAGTTTAGTAAACGAAAATTAATTACGAAATTAATTTTGCCCGCAGCGTTACCAAATTTATTACTTGGAGCACGTTTGTCTTTAGGCGTTGCATGGGTGAGCTTAGTAGTAGCAGAACTTATGGGATCTACAGAAGGTATTGGTTATATGATTATGGATGCAAGGCAATTTTCAAATACAGATATCGTATTTGTCGGCATTATTATCTTTGCATTCGTTGGAAAGTTTTCTGATTCACTAGTACGTTTACTAGAAGTGAAGTTTTTAAGATGGAGGGATAATTTTAAAGGTGAGACAGAGAATTAACATATAAATTATTAGGGGTAATTTATATAGAGTGCTTTAATATACATTTCAAAATAATAAAGGGGTGTGCAAAAAAATGGAATTATTATGGTTTATTCCGGCTTATGGAGATGGTCGATATTTAGGAACGACAAAAAGAGGAAGAGCAGCTGAGTATGATTATTATAAACAAGTTGCACAGGCAGCTGATTATTTAGGATATACAGGTGTGTTACTTCCAACTGGTCAAGGTTGTGAAGATCCATGGGTATTAGCATCGGCACTTGCAGCTGAGACAGAGAAATTAAAGTTTTTAGTTGCAGTTAGACCAGGACTAATGTCACCGACAGTTGCAGCGAGGATGGCTTCTACATTTGATAGAATGTCAGACGGCAGACTTCTAATTAATGTAGTAGCTGGAGGAGATCCGGTTGAATTGCAAGGTGATGGATTATATCTTGAGCATGATGAAAGATATGAAGCAGCGGATGAATTTTTAAAGGTTTGGAAATCGACCTTGCAAGGTGAAACAATTTCTTTAGAAGGAAAACATATTAAGGTTACGGATAGTAAAGTTGTGTTCCCGCCAGTTCAAACGCCATACCCTCCTATATATTTCGGAGGATCATCCGCTGCTGGAAAGGAAGTTGCAGCAGAACATAGTGATGTATATTTAACGTGGGGCGAGCCACCAAAGCAAGTGAAAGAGAAAATAGATGAAGTAAGAAAACTTGCGGAAGAAAAGGGGCGTACAGTTCGATTTGGCATTAGATTACACGTAATTGTAAGAGAAACAGAAGAAGAAGCATGGGAAGAGGCAGAACGTTTAATTCAATATGTAGATAACGAAACAATCGAGCTTGCTCAAAAAACATTTGCAAGATATGATTCGGTCGGTCAAAGACGGATGACTCATTTAAATAAAGGTACACGGGAGTCGTTAGAGATAAGCCCTAACTTATGGGCTGGCATTGGGCTTGTAAGAGGTGGTGCAGGTACTGCACTTGTAGGAGATCCGCATACAGTAGCGAAAAGGATAAAAGAATATGAAGCGTTAGGAATTGATACGTTTGTATTATCGGGATATCCTCATTTAGAAGAAGCATATGAAGTGGCAGAACTGTTATTTCCTTTATTGAAAGAAGAGAAACAAGAAAATAAAATTGTTGGTGAAATGATAGCTGATGCATATGCACTTAAAAAATAATGAGAAATAAAGTGAAACTTTAATCCTTTGGATGAATTGTCATAGTTGAACCAATAGGGCATCTACAGACAGTTTCACCCATGTTTTACTTCATTTTGTTTACTGCCTGTTAATACGGGATTAAAAAAACTCGCAAGTAATTCGCTTGCGGGTTTTCATCGTAAACTATTAGAAAATATGGTAAAATTAAATAGTAACTTAAGGTACGGTTGGTTGTTCAATTATCACTTCTCCAAGTAGGAGGGAGGTGATAATACGTGAGTGAAATAGCGTTGCTACTGCAGGGTGGACTGTTTCTCGTTGCATTGTTAACGTTCGTCGTCGTTTTAATAGACAAGCTCAAAAAATAACAACCCACCTATGCCAATAGAATGTGGGTTGTTTTGTTTGTAAGAAACAAATAGGATAAATGAACAATCCAATCTGCTAAGTTACGTGGACTAGTGTGTAGCCGCACACTAGTCTTTTTTATTTATATACAATTAATAATTAGTTTATGTGATTGTATTGTTCTTTTCATACTTATTATAACACAGTGTCTTTTCATCAAGAAAGGAGACCGTATGTTCTGATTTCGATTAAATAGAAGGAGTTTTTTCTTTAAATAGCCCATCCATATACTGTTTTAAAGTTTGGACATAAAATTCCTGCTTATTTACGTTATTTACGCCGACAATTGGTGATGGAAGTTCATATCGCTTTTCTGATAAATGAACAACAACGTCAAAGATATCAAATAGACGAATGAAACAAAATAGGCCGTCTTTATCGCTTAATAAAATAAAATAATGGTTTTCACTATTTGTATTTAATGTATTCCATAGTGAACTTTTACTTAAGTCACGAACAATGCTCTTTTCTTTTAATTCCATAAAATCGGCATTTGATAGAATGTTAGAAATATCAATTGCATCGGGATCTTCAAAGTAACCATCAATTGTTTGTACACCAAAAGTATAGGCCATTTTTAATACACTCATTTTGTATTTACGGTTATCTAAAAGTAATTCACGTTGAATAGAGCTAGCTACCTTCGTTACACGTTCTTCTTTCCAAATTTCATTATGTAGTGAAATATCGTGCTTTTTACATAGTTTCATAATTAATGCATTAGAATAAAGTATTTCGTCACTTACTTCAACGACATCTGTCTCAGCCGCCGCAAGTTCCTCGCCGTGTTCATTCGTATAGAGAGGGGAGTCGATTTGTTTTTTCATTTGCTCAATCTTATATTGACTTAATTTATGCCTAATTAAAGGGCGATCAATATTTGTTGTCATATGTTCATGACAAGTATCACAAATTGAGTTTGTGAAATAATATCCACATAATATTTCTGGGATGACATATTGTTCACTAAGTTCTTTCGTATCTTTTCTGCAAATGATGCATTGTGTCATATTTATCACCTTTACCTGCAAATTTGTTTGTAATCTCATTGTAGTGTATTTATAGGTATTTTGGAATATTGTAAAGGAAAATATTATGTGAAATTCATGTTTATTTTGGTACAATAAAGAGAAGTGCTAGTTTAAAGGAGGCCGTTTTTTTGAAATCGAAAGTGCACTTTTGGACATTAGAAGTGCTGATGGTTGTAGGAATCATATTTATTTGCACAAAAATATCGTTTCTATTTCAACCCATTGGTATCTTCATATCAACATTATTTTTCCCAATTTTAATCGCATTATTTTTATACTTTGTATTTAACCCTGTATTAGTCTTTTTGGAGAATAAAAAAGTTCCTAGAAATTTAGCGATTTTACTACTATATCTTTTTATTATCACATTAGCTGGGGTTGCTATTGGAGTAGTCGTCCCAACCATCTCACAACAGTTAATGGATTTAGTAAAAAATATGCCAACTTACATAAAAGAGGGGAAAATATACATACAAGAATTATCCCATCATAGATTGTTTGAATGGATATCTACACAAAATTACGTTTCCATTGAAACAATTGAAAAAAATGCGATTGCATCTTTAAAGGAAATCCCAAACACAATTACGTCGAGTGCAACGGCTGTATTTGGGATAATTACGAATGTTGCGTTAGTTATATTTACAGTACCGTTCATATTATTTTATATGTTTAAAGATGGACATGCCTTTCCAAGAAAAGCAGTTAGTCTATTACCCGAGTCTTACCGAGAAGAAGGACTTCGTATTATTAAGGAAACGAATGAAACATTATCTGCGTATATTCAAGGCCAATCGCTCGTTTGTATATTTGTAGGTGCTTTTACATTTATCGGTTATTTAATTATCGGTTTACCGTACGCTTTCGTTTTAGGGATTATTGCAGCATTTACAAATATTATTCCGAACTTAGGTCCATTCATTGGTGCAGCACCAGCTGTAATTGTAGGTTTGTTCGTATCCCCGATGCAAGCATTGTACGTAATAATCATCGTAACAATTGTACAGCAGTTTGAAAGTAACATTATTTCACCACGTATAATGAGTTCAAAATTAAATATCCACCCGTTAACAATTATTATATTAATTTTAGGGGTAGGTAACTTCGCAGGAATTATTGGAATGATTTTAGCAGTGCCAGTTTATGCAGTAACAAAAACGGTTGTTTCGAACTTAGTGAGATTGTTCAAGACAAAACGAAATAATCGAAAATAGTATACGTTGAGAAAGATACACCACTTTTTAAGTGGTGTATCTTTTTTTGTTGTAAAATATTAAAAAGTGTATGAATGAGGTGTTATTATATATTTTTTATATATCAAATGTAGCAGTAAACTCGTGTGACATATGCTTTATAAAGCTATGTGGAATCTCTCTGAACTATCCAAATCATTTCTTTACACCGTACTATCGACATTACAATCGACTCCTTTCAATTTATATATTTAAACGATTAAAGGTGAGTGTAGTACTTACTTCTACAATCACGAATTTCATCAATAATTTGTTTATATTGTTGTTTTTGTTTTAATTCATTTTGAGATATCGTTTCTTTTTGAATCGTAATAGTTAAAAAGAAAAAGTGAAACTTCATATGTGAATTCCTCCTTTCAAATCGGAATTACAGATGACTACAGTAATGACTTTGTCTTTCTTTTACATTATCCATAGCCTGATTAATTTGTCGTTCATGAAGCATGTCAGACTCAGAAAATTTATTTTTTTGAATGATAATGGTTAAAAAGAATACTTTAAATTTCATTGGATTTTTGCTCCTTTATAAGTGATTTAGAAAAGACGATTGTAAAGGGATGATTGAACCTCTTTAACTTCGTCCATAGTATTTTGAACGTGTTGTTCATGTAAAATCTCTTTCTGTGAAAGCTTACGTTTTTGAATAGTAATAGTTAAAAAGAATGCTTTAAATTTCATTAGAATGTTGCCCCTTTAGGATTTATTTAGAAAAGACGATTGTAAAGGGATGATTGAATCTCTTTAACTTCGTCCATAGTATTTTGAACGTGTTGTTCATGTAAAATCTCTTTCTGTGAAAGTTTACGCTTTTGAATAGTAATAGTTAAAAAGAATGCTTTAAATCTCATTAGAATGATGCTCCTTTAGGATTTATTTAGAAAAGACGGTTGTAAAGGGATGATTGAACCTCTTTAACTTCGTCCATAGTATTTTGAACGTGTTGATCGTGTAAAACCTCATTTTGTGAAAGCTTACGCTTTTGAATAGTAATAGTTAAAAAGAATGCTTTAAATTTCATTAGAATGTTGCCCCTTTAAAATATATTTTTAATACATTTGTATATAATACGAACTTTTAATGTCCGTTATTTTATCCATAGTGTGTTTATATTGTTGGTCACGAATGATTTCACCTTCAGATAATGTTTTTTTCTGAAGTGCAGTCGTAAAAAAGAAAATATGAAAAGTCATAAATGAATTCCTCCTTTCGAAAAGGAATTACAGGTGATCACAATAAATCGCTTGGCGCTCCTTAACATCATTCATAGCTTTTTCAATTTGCTCATTATGAAAAATTTCATCTTTGGAAATTGTATTTCTTTGAATCGTAATACTTAAAAACAATACGCTAATAGTCATCGAATGTTGCTCCTTTCTTAAAAAAATAATGTAAGAGACTAAAAAACCGCACAAAAAAGCCACAGGAAGTTATAGTTTTCCTATGGCTAGGCGCGTGAAAAAGCCACAGGAAAGTATACGACCTCCTGTGGCGAATTTATGAATTAATAGAAATAAAGTGCGATTTTCAATTCTCCATTAGGGTGGTCGAATTCATATTTAATTGTCCAGAAAACACAGGTGCAGTTAACGCTAAAGTTAATGCATGTAATTGTAATTTCATCATTTCCTTCGACCTCCTTTTAGAATATTTTTCTTACGTTAGTAAGTATATACAATTAATGGATAATTGTAAACATAAAAATTGAAAATTTTTAATTTTGATTAAAATGCGTATGTTTTAAAGGGATTTGACAAGAAGTATTGTAATTAACAAGATTGCGATAAAAATGGGGGATGCTAAATGAAATATATGCATTGTAATGTGGTTGTTATGCTAACAATTTTTATATTCATTACTGCTTGTTCAAAATGAGAAAGAATAAAAGGAATATTTGATGTTGAACCTTGTGATTTTAAGAAATATGTTGGGAATAATTCAGTTGAAACTTTGAAATCTTAGAAAGAGAGTCATTCTTAATCAAATGACTCTCTTTTTTTGTAAAAGAAATTTATGGAAATGAATAATTTAATGTGATATGGTTAATTACATAAGTAATGAACCTATGAACCTAAGGTGGTGAAATTGTGAAACCTACTCTGGAGCAAAACAAATTAATATACATACAAATTGCAGAAACCATTGAATCTGATATTTTAAAAGACATATTGCTTGAAGAAGAACAAGTTCCATCAACAAATCAATTTGCGAAGATGTTACAAATAAATCCAGCTACTGCAGCTAAAGGAGTAAATGTATTAGTGGATGAAGGCATTTTATATAAAAAGAGAGGGATCGGGATGTTTGTTGCAAAGGGAGCGAAGGAAGTTGTACTAAAAAAAAGACAAAACACTTTTATGACCGAATATTTACCTAAAGTGTGGGAAGAAGCGAAAGTGCTAGAAATATCAAAAGATGAATTGATGGATATGATTCGAAAAATTACGAAGGAGGGGAAAGAGGGATGATTGCACTTGAAACGTTAGAGTTAACGAAAAAATATAAAAAGAAAATAGCTGTAAATGAAGTAACGATTTCATTGGAAGAGCATAAAATATATGGTTTGCTTGGAAGGAACGGAGCAGGGAAAACGACTTTATTAAACTTACTAGCAGGACAAATTATTTCGAGTAGTGGAAACGTATCTGTATTTGGTGAAAATGTATTTGAAAATAGTAAAGCAATGCAAAATATTTGTTTTGTTAGAGTAAAAGAAGAGGCGCATTTAAGTTATAAAGTAAAAGAAATTTTTAACATGTGTAGCATGTTTTATAAAAATTGGGATGGAGCTTATGCTGAAGAACTGGCAGATAAATTTCAGCTGAATATGACAGAGAAATACCATAAGCTATCTCATGGTATGCAAACAGTCGTAGGAATTATTCAAGGATTAGCAAGTAGAGCACCAATTACTATTTTTGATGAACCAACTACAGGTTTAGACGCAGCACACCGTGAATTATTTTATAATCTACTACTAGAAGATTACGGTGAGTATCCACGAACAATTATATTATCAACACATTTAGTAGAAGAAGTAACTCATGTTATTGAAGATGTGATAATCATAAAAGAAGGAAGATTAGTTATTCAATCATCGGTGGTAGATTTATTACAACAAGGTCATATTATTTCAGGGCAAAAAGATAAAGTGGACGAGTTCTCAATCAATAAAAAAGCGTTAGAACGAGAAGTTTATGGAAATAAGGGTATTGCTGTTATATGGGGAGAATTGTCTAATGAAGATTATGACTCTATTGAAAAATTAGGATTAGTAGTTGATGGAATAACATTACAAAAATTATTTATTCACATAACTGGTGGTGAATTGGAATGACGATATTAATGAAGCAGTTAAAGTTACATATAAATTTTCATTATAAAGCACTATTAATATTTTGGATGGTAGCTCTATTAATAAAAGGAGTTATGAATGCAGCTCATTTATATGGAATGAAAATTGGCTATATTCCCGGATTTATCACTAACCCTTCAATAGCGATTATGATGTTTATCGTAGGGAGTGTTTTCATTATTCAGGATGATGTATTTCGTTTAGCTGTTTCATTTGGTGTAACGAGAATTCAATATTTCATCGGAGCAATTTGTTACATTGTACTGCAATCTGCATTGTTTTCATTTCTTCAAGTAATGCTTTTACAAGATATAAATTATAACTTAGTACATGTTAACTTTTGGGGGCAATTGGTACAACAGTTTATTTTACAACTTTTATTTTATGTTACGACAGCATGTTTCTTTCAACTAGTAGTCGTGTTTAAGCAAAGATTTAAGTGGATCGGTCTTATGATTGGTGGGACACTTTTCTTATCAATGAATAGTGTACTTTATGGAGAAGCGGGGATAACAGGTTTAATATTTACAAACGATGCATCTTTAATAGACATTCCTTATTTTACTGTTATTTCAATCGGATTAACTACTCTTTATATCATAACTAGTAGTATATTTATTCGTAAAGTTTCATTTGAACAAACAGTTTAAAATATTGATAGATTATTATTTTAGAGAGAAGGAAAGTATATGGGAGACACTTCGTCACTAATAACTGTCTTTTTATGTATTGCACTACTAATATTCTGGCGTCGTTATCGCTCTATGTATAAGCCAATAAAGGGTACAGGAAAACGTATTTTGTGGCCATTACTATTTTTAACTCCAGGCATTGTATGGTTTTTTGGTCCCGTACATCCAGCTATCTTACAAGTAATACTAGCAGCATTAATTGGGGTTCTTTTCGCTGTACCACTTATAGTTCTAACAAATTATGAGCGAAGAGATGATGGGAATATTTATACGAAAAAGAGTGCAGCTTTTTTAATTACTTTTATTGCACTTATTATTTTAAGATACGGTTCAAGACAATATATTGTTGATTTGGATCAACAAACGATCGGTTTATTATTTTACGTTGTTGCTGTATCATATATCATTCCGTGGAGAATTGCGTGTTTTATTAAGTTCAGGAAAGTTTGGCGGGAAAATAATAATCATGCTATGTAAGAAAAAATGTCTCTTTCGGGAAGTTTTTTCTTTTTAGATGTAATTGAAATCATTTGTTGAAGTGCAAGCTGACATACAATATGGTAAATATAAAAAATTTGAGAGGAAGTAGGGTGGATATAAATGCGTACAATTTTACTTTTTCTAAATAACATACCCATCAATGAAATAGAGAACATTAGACAAAAACATGATCCTTTATTTGGATTAATTCCACCGCATATAACAATCGTATTTCCATTTAAGAGTAATGTTTCAAATGATGAATTAAAATCTCATATTTTGAATTTATCAAAAGAGGTAGGGAAAATTGAAATTGAGTTTGCAGATCGTATCACTAGTGTAGGAAACTATTTATTTTTGGAGGTGAAGAAAGGGAAAGAACAAATAGAAGAACTACATGATATCCTATATACAGGACCTTTATTACAATTTTTGAAAGAAGATATTCCGTACATACCACATATAACAGTCGGCAGAAAGACAAGTGTCGAGTTAGCTGCTGAAGTAGTTAAGGATATGCCTAGTTTTCATAAGAAGTTAAATTGTGTAATTGATAGAATTAGTGTAGAACGAATCGGAGAGAACGGGGAATCCATTATTGAATTTGAAGTGCCATTACAAAATTAAAAAGCTGACAAAAGTCAGCTTTTTAATTTTGTACATGAAGTAAAGCACCAATCGCACCGCTGTAACCATCATCTTGTAGGAAGACTGGTATTTTATTTTGATATTCTGTGTAACTACGAATAATATTTTGAAGGTGTAAGTTATGACATAAAGTCGAACCGATATAGATAATATGCTCCATGTCTTTCGCTTCGGCAAATTGAAGGCTTAGTGCGGTAACGACTTCACCTACAAGCCCTTGAACGGTTGCGATTATATCTGATTTACTAAAATTCGAGTCTGTATTGGTTGCTTTCCCAAAGTTACTAGCTGTTAAGTTATTATCAATAGGGGAGAGAATATCACCATAAATGTCTCCGACTGTAATGTCTAAATCTTTTCTAGAACCAACTTTTGTTAAAGGAATCACATCTTCAAAATGATCTATATTTGTTAACAATTTTGAAAGCCCCATAATAGTACCACCGCCAACACCGGTTCCCCCTGCACGAATATATTTGTCATTATAAACGTAATGGATGGAAGTACCTGTACCGATATTTGTTAAAATAAAGTTGTTTATAGAGTGTTTTTCTTTTTTTAATATGTATCGGACACCTACAAGAGTAGCTTCAAATTCGTTCAGTTCTACTAGTTTATATGAGTTTGAAAGTAGTTGCTGTAATCGTTTTGCTTTACCACCTGTAATACATATTTGTTTGATAAGAGTGTGGTTCTTAAGCCAATCTATTACTTTATCTTGTTCATTTGAATAAAATTTTTCAAAAGCTAATTGCTTTTTTGCGTTCAAATAAGCAATTTTCGTTAATGTTCCCCCAGCATCGATACCGATAGTACTTTCCATTTGCCTGCTCCTAACTAAGTAATTTGTTTACTCTGTTCATGTTGATGAGACGAATTTGTAGGAGAAAGATACTCCGGCGAATTACATCGTCTTTATTCTGCTTGATATATTAATAGCTTTTCTATAGTTACAATCAGCTGATTATTAACCGTTGCAGTACCTTTACCGAGAATAAAACCTCGGCGATTGCGGGTTAGCTCATAATGTAAATCAAGTTTATCACCGGGATATGCTTTTCCGTGGAATGCAACTCCATCTAAAGAGGAGAGAAAGCCTAATCCTTCAGAATCGCTTGTATGTACAAATGCACTAAGCTGAGCCAGTGCTTCCACAATTAACATATGAGGCATATGTTTTTGATTATCATTTATAAACCATTCGTTATTTGTAATGAGTTTGTATCCTGTAACGGATTCACCTTGTTTTATGTTTGTTACTTTATCAATCATTAAAAAAGGATAACGATGGGGAAGTGTATCTTTAATATACATATGAAATTACCTCCAATGAATAATACCCCTGCTACAGTTAAGCAGGGGAGTTACCATTAATTTTTAACTAATTCATTTACTTTTTCAAGAGAAAAAATGCCGCTATTTCTAATGTTCTCAACGACTTGTTGCAACACTTCTTTATCTTGAACGAGTGCAATACGTACAAAGCCTTCACCATGAGGGCCAAAAGCATGACCTGGTGTGACAACGACATTTGCGCGATCCATTAGTGCATAAGCGAAATCTATAGAAGTCCATCCTTTTGGAATTTCAGCCCAGACGAACATACTGCCAGCTGGTTTATCGACATTCCAGCCAAATGTACGGAATCCATCGACTAAAGTATCTCTACGTTCTTGATAAATACCGCGGTTTTTTTCACAAAATGCAGCGCCATTTCTAAGGGCAGTGCAAGCTGCTTTTTGAATTGGTAAAAACACACCGTAGTCTGTATTTGATTTAAACTGTGTAAGTGCACCAACAATTTCTTCATTTCCAATCATGTACCCAATACGGCTACCTGCTAAACTATAACTTTTTGATAAAGAGTTAATTTCAACGCCAACTTCTTTTGCGCCAGGGACTGATAGAAAGCTTATTGGCTTATTACCATCGAAATAAAATTCAGCATAAGCAAAGTCATGGACAACAATAATATTATGCTTTTTCGCGAACGCGATGACCTCTTTAAAGAAATCTTCGTGAGCCATTGCTGGAACTGGATTTCCTGGGAAGTTTAAAATCATCATTTTTGCTTTATCGGCGATTTCTTCCGGGATGTCTTGTAAGTTAGGTAGGAAATCATTTTCTTTCGTTAAAGGCATGTAGTAAGATGTTGCACCTGCCATTTGAATACCGGTTTCATATGCTGTATATCCTGGATCAGGAACTAGTATTATATCTCCTGGATTCGCATAAACCATAGGTAAATGAACGAGCCCGTCTTGTGAACCCATTAATAATAGAACTTCTTTATTAGCATTTAATATAACGTTATGAGTATCATTATAATATTCAGTTACAGCTTCGTGAAATTCTTGAATGCCTGCTAATGTATATCCGTAACTGCCTTTTTCACTCGCTGTATGTACCATTGTTTCTCTGACGAAATCAGCAGGGGGCATATCGGGATTCCCGATACTTAAGTCAATCATTTTGTGACCTGCTGCAATTTTTTCTTTTTTATAGGCTCCTAATTCACTAAAAATAGAAGATTGGAATGCTTTCATTCTAGTTGCTAACGTGTATGTCATCAAAACCCCTCCTAAAAACTGTGTTTTCTTTCTGCGTTTTTAATAATTCTGAAAACACATGTTTATATTTTATCATTTTTTTATGAAAATTAAAACGATTGACAAATTTAGAGGGAGGATTTGTCTATTTTGGAAAGGAGGGAAATATGTGTGAGAAAGCTTTTTAAAGTAAAATAACGCAGAAAATATTTTCTGCGTTTTATATGAGGTGAAATCATTTCTTTTTATATGTACATAATTTTTCCACTGCATAAAAGTATACATTTAATTTGTCATCGACAACTTTTAAAGTTTGATCCGATGTAAATGAGTTTCCATAATCTATGTGATATACATTAGAATCTTTTACAAATGAACCTTTGTATAAATCTTCTTTTTTCTTCGTTGTTCGCATTTCAACTAAATTTTGTACAATTTCTACTTTCTTTTCTTCTTTTACAATTGTTTCAAATTTATAAGATACGGGGCATTGCCCATTTTTATTGTCAACGACTTCCCAAGAACCGTATATATCATTAGTACTGCACCCACTAAGAAGAACGGCGAGTATAGGGGATATTAATAGAAACTTTTTCATTTTGTGCTCCTTTCGTATGTAGTGCGTATAAAACGTACGATATAAATATTGTAAAAAATAAAGTTAAAATTTTTTTAAAGAATTACTTAATTTCACATAAAAATTGGGAAAGGAGAACAAAAATAAAAAGCATGAATCTAGCGAAAGACTAGAATTCATGCTTAGAAGTATATATTGTGTTATGTTTTTTTAGGATTAGTGTAGAGGAAAAAAGAATGACTATTCCATTTGAAAAATATATACCGGCAACAATAAAGGCTAACGTACCTAAGCTAAACCCACCTTTATCAAATAGGGAAGCGAATGCAGTAGTAGTTAAAAATACAAAAGGGGTTAAGAATAAAAATATGAACCCTGCCACAATTCTTCTTTTAAAGCTATGTTGAGATAGGGAAATAGCTAAAAAGTTAATGATGCCAAACATAATAATTTCAAAAAATAAGATAATAAGTATATTTGCATACTATTAGACACCTTTCTAATTCCTTTTTATGGATTATATAATGTATTCGTAATGCTAATGATTGACTCCTGTAAATATTTTTAATTAACTTAGTCTTTATATAACAAAAAGGCATGGATCAATATAAAATTAAATCCATGCCTAAGGTGTTTATACTATAAATTCGCAGATTGTGAAGGCTGTTTTTCATAGTGTTTCTGTTTTGATAAGGAAATAAAAATAATTAACAAGGAAATGACACCGAAAATTAAGACCATGTACTGTAATCCAATCGTATCTAAGAAGAACCCAGTGCCGAGTAATACGATTTGGAACATAACTCTCTCAAACATATTACGGAATGAGAAGAGACGTCCGTGATAACTTTTTTCTACTTTCGTTTGGAAAATTGTCGACATTATTGGGAAGAAGCAACCTACACTAAATCCAAATAAACCAAATGATACAAGGGCCATCCATTTTACGTCGCTAAAGAATAACGAAAGGTGTGCAAACGCAGTACAAGCTGCGAAGAAATATAGTAATTTTTCAGGTTTGAAATGGTCAGATAGACGTTTAATAACGAAGGCGCCTAGCATAAAGGCGATACCTTCAATTGTATATATGAATCCTTTAATCGTTGGATCATGTTGCATTTCGCTAATATTAATAACCATTAAATTAAACCCAGCTATAAATAATAGGGGGATAATACTTAATATAAGTGCTGTAAAAGCAATCGGAATTCCTTTTAAAATACGAAAGACTTCCATAAAGCTATTATCTTTTGCAGATTGTTTACTTGGTGTTGTTGATTTCTTGTCTTCAAATTGCAGGAAGAAAGTTGAGAGGAATAGTAAAGCGTATGCTGCCATAGAGAAGGCATACATATACTGTAAACTCATTACAACTAAAAGAATTCCACCTAGTGAAGTACCTGCAATACGAGCGATGGTACCTACATTCATATGGACACCGTTCATCTGTAATAACTCATGTTCACTAACAATTAGTGGGATTACAGATTGTAATGCAGGGAAATAAAATGCTGCTGAAATTTGAAGTGCAATCATAAATGCAATCATAAAGGCGATACTTTCATATTGAATAGCGAAAAACATAAAAATAACACTTAAAACTCGACCAAATCCAGCATATAGAAGAACTTTCTTCTTTTCATACTGATCGATAACACGACCAGCCATAGGACCAACTAGAACACCTGCTAGTAATCCGATAAACAATATAACTGATTTCATGAAATCAGAAGGGACATATTTTTGCATGAATTCAAGGTTACCAAGTATACCAAGCCATAATCCCAGACCAGCAATAAATTCCCCAATTAGAACAATCCAAACGTTTTTATTACGCCACATATTATAAAACCTCTCCGTCTTTTAAAATAAAAAACTCGTATATAAAACCTCCTTATTTATGTATCATTTTTTCACGCTCTTTTTTAGAGTCAGAGTCTATAATACGTGTTTCATTAGTGGATTTCAATCTTTTTGATTGTGTAAATGTTAGTAGGTTTATATATTAAAAGAGTGTAAAAAATATGAATGTTTAATTCAATTGTAACTTCTTACATAACGCTATTAATATTTTAAAATATGCATGTTAAAATATCGATGAGAGGTGAATAGTATAGAAAGACATCTATGTGAAGTTAACCCATGTAGCACATATTTGATTAGCGTAAAGTTTGAAGAGGAAGTATACAAATTTCTCCTTCGTAAAGATGAAATAGTTGGGGAAACTTTATGTCTATTAGAGAATGAAAGAGAGTATGTTTTATTACATGAAGAACAAGCTATGAAAACAGGGGTTTATATAACAGGTCAATTAAAAAAAGACTTGTTTAAAGGTTGGTTATGGATATGTGTGAATGAATCTGGTATATATAGAAAAAAAGTGACAGAATTAGAATTAGAAACGTATCAATTTATAAAAGAATCGATCAACATCGATATAGGAAATAAAAAAGGTCAGACCCCGCTCATGTAAGAGGGGTTTGACCTTTCAGTGTAAATTAGGCAGAAAATTCTTCTTTACGTACTTCGAAGAATTCATTTCGGCGTAAGTAATTATACGTTTTTTCCGATACTTCTTCTTCTTGAGAGACTAAAAAACGACGATTAAAAGCATAGAAGGATTGACCTTTAATTAATTTTACGTAATATATTTTAAACGCCTCCTCTAACAGAGTTATGACTTGCCTCATATTATGATAGCCGATATCCCTATTAAAAATACTTGGAGTTTTAAGGATAAGCGGGAAGGTGAAAGAGCTTACAAATTTGTAAGCTTTTTCACCTTTTCCGATAGTTTCAATTAATCAATTGCTACTATAATACAAATAAGTTCCATAAAATAAGAGGGTAAAAAGATGGATGAAGTAATTGGAGAAGTTGTAGCTGGAATTTGTGAATTTGTAGTTGAAGTAACGGCAGATGCTATAGGTAGCTTAGTTTCAGGAAATGAAAAAGAGGAAAAAGAAACTTTATAGAAAGATTTAAATTTAAAAAATGATTTTAACATACATAGATAAACTGTGGGATACGTTCTCACAGTTTTTTGTTTCTCAGGATTATATGTCATACGTCTAAAAGAGGAATTGATAATATGAACGAGAACTTATTAATTAACTGAATCGTATATGTGAATAATAATAGAAAGAAGATGATAAAATGACCAAAGAAGAGCTTGTAAAGAAACAGTTTGGTAATAATGCAGAAAAGTATGTGAAAAGTAAAATACATGCACAAGGACCGGATTTACAATATGTAGTTCAACAAGTTGAAACTCGCCATAATACTCGACTTCTTGATATTGCTACTGGTGGTGGACATGTTGCAAATATATTAGCACCTATGTTCGAGGAGGTAGTTGCACTTGATTTAACTGAAACGATGTTGGAAAAAGCAAAAGGTTTTATAAAGCAAAATGGCCATGAAAATGTGTCTTTTGTAGCTGGAAACGCAGAAGATTTACCATTTGCAGATCATTCTTTCGATACAATTACATGCCGCATTGCAGCACATCATTTTACGAATCCGGTGCAATTTATTTTTGAGGTGAATCGTACGTTACAGGATAAAGGACTATTTATATTAATAGATAATGTCTCACCAGAAAATAATGAATTTGATACTTTCTATAACTTTATAGAAAAGAAACGAGATCCGAGTCATGAACGAGCTTTGAAGAAAACAGAATGGATTACATTATTGGAAAAAAGCGGTTTGCAAATGCAGTCATGTTTCACCTTTGATAAAAAGTTTGATTTCGACTGGTGGTGTGACATGATGGATGTACCAGTGCAAAAGCGTGAAAAGTTAACAGAGTGTATGATGAAAACACCAAATGAAATGAAAGAATACTTTAATATTCAATTTGAAAATCATAAAGTAGAGTCGTTCTATACTGAAATGGCAATGTTTATATGTAAAAAAAGTACAACGTTACAAAGATAAAGTGGAGTTTTAGTCAGAGGGAGGGTGTCCACTTCTTTCTGATTACTAGCCTTCACCAATCGAGCTGTCCGGAAAATAGCAGAATAAATATGTTGCAGTCTTTCCGAAGTACGATATACTTAGTACAGAGAAAATGAGAATTGAGGAATAGTAATAATGATTCGTGTACGTATTGAAGGAACTGAGGAAGAAATGCTTGAATTTATGGAGAAAATGCCGGATATTCCTGGTTTTGAAAAAACACATATGAGAGAACCGAGAAGAGGAAATAATCCAAAATATGATTCCAGTAAAAATGTACTAGCATATTTATCTTATAAAAAGATAGAAGTCGCCAATAAATAGGTGGCTTTTTTTATTTTGTGCGGTTTCACCCCCTTGTCTTTTTCGCATAATAATGATATTAGATTCCACTGAAGAGGGGTGAAGACAGTTAATAAGAAAATAATTTTTTTTGGAGATTTTGGTATTGATGATGCCGTAGCTTTAATTTATGCAAATAAAACATGTAAATTAGATATTTTAGGTATTGTTGCAGAGTATGGGAATGTATCGAGGGAAATTGTTACGGAAAATGTATATTTTTTAGAAAGATACTATGCGACAAAGGTGAAAATTATTGAAGGGGCTAGTAGGCCTATGACAGCTGAAGAACCTTTATTTTTTCCTGAAATTCACGGTGATCACGGCTTGGGACCAATTATTCCACCTGAAATGCGAAATTGTAAAAGGGAAAATTTTTGTGAGTTGATCACATTAATTGAGCCGTGTCCAGAAGAGATTATTATTGTTGCGACGGGACGGTTGACAACACTTGCAACGTTATTTTTATTGTATCCAAATGTAATGAATCGTATTTATTCTTATTATATAATGGGAGGCGCTTTCCTATTTCCTGGTAATGTTACACCAGTATCTGAAGCGAATTTTTACGGCGATCCAATTGCTGCGAATATTGTTATGAAGTATGCGCAGAACGCTACTATATATCCGTTAAATGTAACGCAAGCAGCACTTATTACACCTGAAATGGTCGATGTTATCGATAAACAAGGAACCGGACAGGCAAAATTAATTAAGCAAATGATTGATTTTTACTATGATAACTTTTATAAAAAAGAGTATCCGGGTATTGGTGGGAGTCCGATTCACGATTTACTTCCGTTCATTTCATTTATAAATGATGATATTTTTGAATATAAAAAATCAGCAGTTTGGATAAGTACGACAAATGATGTAACGAGAGGGCAAAGTGTTGCGGATTTTAGGAAAATAGCTGAGCCAACGACGTTTGATAATAGGCCTGTACAAAAAATTGCGGTTGGTTTTAACTATCCAGCTTTTAAAGAAGAGTTTATGAAGACGATATTGAAGCCAGATTGTCCTTAAGTTTTTTATATACAATCTGAATGATTTTTGAAGAGCGAATAACTTATGAGAAATGAAACATAACTAATGGTAAGTAATTGTTTCTAATTATAATTTTTTGTTTCTATATAAAGGAGGGTTTCATATGATTTGGTCTTTAATTGTCGGCGGTATATTAGGGTGGTTTGCAAGCTTAATCACTGGAAGGGATGTACCTGGTGGTGTAATTGGAAATATTATTGCTGGTATTGTCGGTTCTTGGCTTGGTACGGCGCTACTTGGTAAATTTGGGCCCGTTATAGGCGGATATGCAATTGTCCCGGCTTTAATAGGTGCAATTATTTTGATTTTCATCGTAAGTTTTCTATTTCGAGCAATGCGAAAATGAATATAAGGGACTGCTTGCATTTGTAAGCAGTCCCTTTGAATTATGTTGTCTAATCTGTTATGCTACTGTTATACAATCAGGAGGTGTCAGCATTGAAAACATTTACAGTAAATTTCCATCAAGAAGATAATGCAAAAGCGACAACAGTACATAAACTAAGTGAAGAGGACTTCAATAAAGCGACAGAAAAAGGTACTCGTCATCTATTTGATTTAGATACAAACGTTGGTTTTTTTGTATTCTTTGACGCAGAAGATGCAGAAGGAAATGATCAATACTTAATGTTACAATACGAAGGGGATCATGAAGAGCCTAGTGCTTGCTACGGATTTGATTTAAAATTATACTATCAATTTTTAGCACTATACTTAAACGATCTTGAATTCCATGGCGAGACAGATGAAGAAGAGGAAGAGTATGGTCCGATTCATCATTTAGCGCATTTACTGTACCATATCGTTGAAGATGGTAAGTCAATCGAAGTGTAATATACATATTTGAAGCTGTCCTTAATTAGGACAGCTTTTTAATTATAGGATATGGAGCATATAGATTGCAGGCTAAATAAGTGGAGTTTACGTTAGGTTTCTTATTTCTTCCATGTTTCCATTTCCATGGCGATACATCTGTTATAATGAGCGTAAGTAAATTTCTGGAGGTTAATTCAATGCTTTTAGATGTAAAACACTTTATTAAAGCAGCAGGTCTAACATGTATAACGGCACTGTGTGGAGATAGTACATTTGCTCATAATTTTGAAACTGTAAAAAGTACAATTACTACATATGTAAAGAAATTAACACTTATCTCTTAGTTTTACTTTAGCGGGTTCAGTTACGGAAGAGAAAATATAAAATAACAAACAAATTAGGGATGTAAATCACATATGATTTAGCATCCCTTTTTTATTGTTATTACAGTGTTTAAGCACTTTTATATAGTTAAATAGCAAAGGTACATAGACTTATGTACTCTTGCTATTTTATGTGCTAAAATCATTGCCAAATTGGTTGTTATATCTACTCTAATTTTAATCCAAAATACGCACAAATGACTCTAATGATACTTCGAACCCATTATAACTTTTGTATGCCATTTACTACAAAGGAAGGGAAAAAGAAAACAGTAAAAACACCAGCACAAAGATTGGGGATTACTGAAAAAGTGTTTGATTTAAAAGATATAATTTACTTTAGATAGTTCACTCAAATAATGGTGGACTATATTTTTTAAAAGGCAAATGGAAAATTTATGCTAAAATAATTATAGAGATTGTAAAAAAAATGTTCTTAAACTAACGGTCAGGTTACTTTAAGAAGGATTTTTCAAAGGAAATGGTGAACATCATATTTTGAAGGGGTGATTGCAGTGGAGTAAGTGATTTTTTTAATCTTGGTTAAATACGTTGAAGGAAGGGATTTATAACTATGAATACAAAACTAATAATAGTAGAAGGTTTACCTGGATTTGGAAAATCAACCACTGCAAAGCTAATAAATGAAATTCTAAGCCAAAATAAAATTGAAGTTGAACTATTTTTAGAGGGAAATTTGAACCACCCAGCCGACTATGATGGTGTATCTTGTTTTAATAAATTTGAATTCGATAGATTATTATCTAACAGTGGAGATTTTAAAGAGGTGCTTCTTAAAAGAGTTCTAAAAAAAGGAAGCAATTATTTATTACCATACAGAAAGATAAAAAATGAGTTTGGTGACCAGTTTTCGGACGAATTATTTAACGCTATTTTTAAAAACGATATATACGAATTATCATTCGATAAAAATGTTGAATTAATTGCTGACAAATGGAATGACTTTGCTGAAATTGCTTTAGAAGACGATAAGGTTTATATCTTTGAATGTTGTTTCATACAAAATCCATTAACTATTGGGATGATTAAATATGGTGAACAAAAAGAAAAAATAATAAATTATGTAATGAAAGTTGCAAAAATTATAGAGAATTTAAATCCAATGTTATTGTATGTAGAACAAGATAATCTTGAATTTTCATTTAGGAAGGCATTAAAAGAAAGAGCTCCAGAATGGTCCACAGGAATTGTCGACTATTACACTAACCAAGGCTATGGGAAAGAACATAACCATTCAGGTGTAGAAGGAGCGATAAAAGTTCTTGAAGTTAGAAGGAATTTAGAGTTAGAAATATTCGATATGTTAAAAATGAAAAAAGAAAAAATCAATAATACAAAATATGAAATTGACTCATATAGGTCCATGTTAAAAGATAAGTTAACAATACAAATGGTGAAATAGCTTTTTACACTAACTGGTGCTTTAGTTGAAGAAGGAAATAAAAACGCTCAGAATATTTTCTGAGCGTTTTAGTTTGCTATTTACAATGCGAAACGGGGTGCGAAATGCATACAAATTATTGTGTTATTTCTAATGGTTATTAGCATTTTTCGCTCCCTAAACTGAACCCGTTAGTTTTACTTCGAGTTCTTTTTTATTTGATATAAAGTCTGTTATTTTTTGCATTTACATATACTTTTTGTGACACACTCTATTTCATGTGATAGAAGAGGGATATAGAGGGTAAAAAGAGAAGGTGTATATAAGGAAAGCATAAACGACAAAATCTCGATTTAGTTGAAATTGATGCAAGCTAAAAATGATGTTATAGAATGTTTATCAATAGGAGGTAAAAAAAGTATGAAAGTATATTTGAGAGTACTGAAATTTCTTCTAACTTTAACATGTGTAATAACATTGATTGCTTGTGCGAATACGGAGGAAAAGAAACAAAAAAATTCAACATCTGAAAATGATACTTCTGAAATGGGTAACAAGAATGAGGATGCTGAGCCGAAAAATCAAGATTCAACAAAATCTTCAGCAGATTCTAATTCGAAAAATAAAGCACTTAACCAAAAATCAATTAACTATGTTAAAGAGTTGTTTGAACAAGCGAAAGAAGGTAAAGTGCCTAATATACCGTATGCAGCACATACAGGTGACATCGAGGAAATCGAAAAAGCGTGGGGAAAAGCAGATAAAACAGAGCAAGCAGGTAACGGAATGTACGCTACCTTTACAAATAAAAATGTTGCATTTGGATTTAATAAAGGATCACAAATTTTTGATGTTCGTTCTTACCATGCTGAACTTAGGTTAATTACGTTACAAGAAATTGAAAAAGCTTTAGGAAAGCCGATATCGGTTAAAGTAAATGGTAATGATAAAATATACGTTTATAAAGTAAATGACCAATTTGAATTAAAGTTCGTTATTCCAAATTCAACTGGTAAAGTACATCATATTTCGGTTTTCTCACCGGAGGATAGTATTAATAAAATGGCAGGTTAAAAGAGCTGTTCCTATAGGGACAGCTCTTTTACTTTTGTACGTTCTAATGACTGAACGAAAACTGCTTGAATGATCCCGCCAATTATTAAGAAGAAAGCACAAATATAAAATAGAGTGCTACCACTAAATGTGCTTACTAATAATGCTCCTACAAACGGTCCGCAAGTTCTTGAAATATCCCAGTGTATACCGTAAATCGAAAAGTACAATCCGCGTCTATGACTTGGAGCGATTTGTGAAACGAATCGAAGTAAATGATTTAAAGCAATGCTTTGCCCAATTACTAAAAAGAGTAGTGTAAAGAATAATGACCATATTGTTGTAGAATAACCGTATCCAATCGAAGCTAACGTATAGCAAGTATAGGAAATGATAATGATTTTTGACATTGAAAATCGTTCGGACCATTTTACAAGAAATATTTGGAGAATGACTTCCATAACAGCTTTACAAGTCGAGATAAATACGAGTACGAATAGAAAATTTGGAAATACACTTTCGGCATAAATTCGATAATTCGATTCGGTTTGGGCGTAGAAAAAACTAATAGGAAGTGTCGAAACCATAAGACCAAATACGGCATAATGTTTTGAAATAAATTGTTTTGGTGAATATATGTTTTTCGTTGTTTCGGCATTTTTCATAAGTGGAGCTGTTTCAGGAAGCTGCGTCCAAATGAGTACGGCATATAGCGTAAGGGCTACACCTTGCAGTATAAATAAATATTCAGGGTGGCTATTATAGAAAAAGGCGCCAAGTAATGGACCAATTACAGACCCAATCGCTCCCATCGTTTGCAAAACAGCAAATATTTCAGCCTGTTGTTCTTTCTTTGTTAAGTCAGCGATTTGAGCCCGCTGTGCGGGAATATATAAGGAGCGTCCAATACCATTTAAAATATACAGTAAGGCAAAAAACACGACTGATTCAGCGAAAACGAATCCACTTACAGCAAAAGCTTGTAAAAGTAAACCGATTAACATGATTTTCTTTCGGCCGTATTTATCTGTTACACCCCCAGCAATTAATGTAAATACAATATCAGATAGTGGCTGTAATCCAAAAAGAAGCATCGTTACGATGATATTTCCATTTAACACTTTATTAACGTGAACAATAAAAATGATGGCTAACATCGCTTCTGTCGTTCGGACTAATAATTCACCAAAAAAACGAATGAGAATGGGTTTGTTATAACGATTTATCAGTTGATTCATTTCTATGTCCTCCTCTCTATATTGAAATGATAAGATGGAAGCGAGAAATGAAAAAGGGTAGAATGAAAGTGGGAGATTTTTCATCTTTTAGGGGGCGTTTTATGACGATTTTGGAGCAATATATGCACCTTTGGCTTCAGTATGGAAAAGGAAGATCAGAAGGAGAACAAATAGAAATAACAATACAAAATATATCTGAAACGTTATTTTGTACAGAGAGAAATAGTAAACTAATCATAAAAAAATTGGAAGAACTACATTGGATTATGTGGTTTCCTGGAAGAGGAAGAGGAAATCGTTCGAAATTGTCATTTGAAAAACATCCACTATGTTTAATTTTAGAAAGAGGAAAAGAAATAACGAGACAAGGGGATGTAAAAAGCGGAAACGCCTTTATTGAAAGGTATGGATCGTATTTTCCATCGCTTCAAGCACAATTTCAAACTTGGGTAGATTCGATATTTGGTTATCAAGTTGAACGGACATTTCAAGGGAGAAAAGATGTACTACGTTTACAAGTACAAATGAATCTAAACATCGCATTAGACCCTGTCTACGCTACAATGCGCTCGGAATGTCATATGGTAAAACATATATTTGACACACTCGTATATGTAGACGGTAATACAAACATTATAGAACCAAGACTTGCATTTCACTGGGAATATAATGATGCTGACAAGGTATGGACGTTTTATTTACGAAAAGGAGTCCGCTTTCATAACGGAAAACAACTTACTGCACATGATGTTATTTATTCATTGAATCGATTTAAGAAAGCTCATAACAATCCACACGCATGGATGTTACAACACGTTGCAACTGTCCGTGCAGTAGATGATTATATTGTTGAAATTCAATTACATATGGAAAATAGAATATTTTTACATATGCTAAGTGCAGAACAGTGTTCTATCGTAAATGAAGATGAGGCAGGAGACTTAATTGGGACAGGGCCTTTTAGGTTAAATAAAAGGAGTGAAAATCTATTTATATTAGAAGCTCATCATTTATATTTTCGAGAAAGACCTTTTCTAGATCGAGTTGAATTGTGGAATGTAAATCAAAGTGTAAATACATATGATGTTTTAGTAAAGGCACAGTATAAAGATAGAGAGAAACATAATAAAGAACTGTCTCGACTTGAGTCGAATGTGACATATATAACATGTAATCTTGCAAAAGAGGGACCGATGCAAGATGAGTTATTCCGGAAAGCGCTTTATAAAATCATTCATGGCGATACAATCGTTCAACAACTCGGCGGAGAACGCGGAGAAGTGGCAAAGGAGCTACTATTAGCAAATGACATCGTAATAAAGAGTGAAGAAGATATACAAGGTTTAATTAAGGGGAGTACTTACCGTAATGAAGTACTACAACTCTATACATTTAAAGGACGGGACCATGTTGAAGATGCCCATTGGATACAAAAAGAGTGTGCGAAATATGGTGTAAATATGGAAGTCAATTTTCTTGAAACAGAAGAGTTACTGCACATAAATACGATACAAAAAGCTGATATGATGCATGATAGCGCAACGATTAGTGAACGGTTAGAAGATAGTTTGCTATACATGTTTCTTACAAAAAACAGCTTCGTTCATCAGCATAGCAATATAAATTTTATTGAAGTATTACAGCCGTATTTTACGGAAAATCAATTAAAGAAACGGGACACATTGTTGCGCGATATTGAGGACACATTGTTACGTCAAATTCATATTATACCGTTATATCGCAACAAACAAGAGGTAAGTACACATGAAAAAGTACAAAATATAATGATTAATTCACAAGGGTGGATTGATTTTTATAAAATATGGTTTAAACCTTGATACATAAAGGTTCTTATGCATTTTTCATGAAATGTGTAAGGGCCTTTTTTGTATGTAAAATAGGTTTATTTTACACATTGTTACGCTACTTGTGATAAAAGTATATTTACAGCGTAACAGTGTTATGTTACATTGTTGTCAGGAAGGAGTGTTATACAGTTGAGTACAGATTTAATTTCAAAAAAAGATTTATTAGAGCTTACTGGTATTTCATATGGACAGTTATATAGGTGGAAGAGAAAAAATTTAATTCCGGAAGATTGGTTTGTTCGGAAGTCAACATTCACTGGTCAAGAGACATTTTTTCCGAAAGAAAAGATATTAGATCGTATAGATAAAATCCAAACGATGAAAGAGGATTTATCACTAGATGAATTAGCGAATATGTTTTCGCCAAGTGTGACAGAGATTCTTTTAACGAAAGAAGATATTATTCGTAAAGGGATTACATCAGAATCGGTTTTACAATTCTTCATAGAGCAAACGAACAAAACGGCAGACTTTCGATTTGTAGATATTCTTTATGTGTATATAGTAGAAGAATTATTACAGTCAGGTGAAGTTAGTTTAGAAGAAGGGAAAATGGTTCTGCAAGTTTTACGAGAAAATTATGAAGCGATTAAGCATAAAAATTGTGACTTAGTTATGATCCGAAAAATGGGGATTTCTACATGCTTATTAGTATCAAATGTTGAAGATTTGATTTTTGAAAAGGGAACGAAGATTGTTTTACGCGAAGCAATTATGAAATATACCGAAGCATTAAAAACTAAACTATTGTAGTGGAGGAGAAATAATGCATACAGAAAATTTAATTATAAACGGTTATGGTACATCGAATGGTGGTGAGTTTTATAAAGTACAACTAAATGGAAAAGGGACTGTGAATGGGAATGTTGAATGTGAGCAATTTGAATGTAACGGTTACGGTGCAGTTACTGGCGATTTGAAAAGTAGTCGTGCACGAATTAGTGGATCTGGTAAAGTCGATGGCACAGTTCATGCTGAAACGATGCGAATTGATGGAAAAGCAACAATTACGCAAAATGTAAAGGCAAACAGTTTGAAAATTGCAGGAAAAGGTACAATAGGTGGAAATGTCACTGGTGAAGAGTTTAAAGTCAATGGTCAAGCCACAATTGATGGTAATTGTGAAGTGGATACTTTTTCTTCAGAAGGACAATTTACAATTGGCGGATTATTAAGCGCTGATGAAATAAATATTAATATTCACGGTACATGTCGAGCGAAAGAAATTGGTGGTCAAACGATTAAAGTAAGGCATAGATCAGGTACATTAAGTAGGCTATTTAAAACAGTATTTGGTTTGCAGTTAGAAGCGGAACTATTAGAAGGTGACAATATTGATATTGATTATGCTCACATAAAAACGGTAAGAGGAAACAATGTTACAGTAGGACCGAACTGTGAGATTGAACTCATTGAGTATACTGGTGTTCTTACTGTTGATCAAAGTGCAAATGTAAAAGAAATTAAGGAGATGTAAAGGAAGGGAGAAATCAGTATGGAACATCAACATAGTCTTACAGTGAATGGTTCTGGTAGTTCGGCAGGCGGAGATTATAATAAAGTGAAGATTCGCGGCGAAGGAACAATTTCTAACGATATGAGTTGTAATGAATTTAAAACGTACGGCACAAGCGATGTGCGCGGTAATATGAAAGTTAAAAATTATGTCGTGTATGGAGATAGTGAAGTACAAGGGAATGTAAATGCTGAATATGTAAAAGTATACGGTAATACACAAATAAATGGTGATGCTCATATTGAAAAAATAAAAGTTAGAGGTATGATTGAAGTGAGAGGAAAGCTTTCAGGTGATTTCGTAGATGTGAAAGGTGCTTTAAATGTGAAGGGAGATATTGAAGTAGAGGAACTATCACTAACTGGTGGTCTTGAAAGTGATGGATTACTTAATGCTGAAAATATTGAAATTTCACTTCGTTATGAAGGAAGTAAAGTAAGAGAAATCGGGGGTAAAAAGATTACCGTTCGTAAAAAAGCGCGATTCGTTCCATTTATAAGTCATGCTGGGAACCTTCAAACATTAATTATTGAAGGAGATGATGTTTATTTAGAACATACGATTGCTGAAGTAGTAAGAGGAAACAACGTTACAATTGGCCCTGGATGTGAAATTAGTGTTGTAGAATATCATACTAGTTTTAATCAGAAAGGAAATGCAGTCGTCAAAGAACATAAACAAATATAAGTAGTACGAGGGAGAATACGAGATATGGTTGAGAAGAATAATAAGCTCGGCTTTGTTGTGGCGGGTTTATTGCTAGGTATTTTAATGGCATCAATGGATAATACCATTGTCGTAACAGCGATGGGAACGATCGTTGGTGACTTAGGAGGCCTTGAAAACTTTGTTTGGGTCGTTTCTGCCTATATGGTCGCAGAAATGGCAGGTATGCCGATTTTCGGTAAACTATCAGATATGTATGGTAGAAAAAGGTTCTTTATTTTTGGTTTAATCGTCTTTATGATTGGTTCGGCACTTTGTGGTACTGCTGAAAATATTACACAGTTAGGTATTTATCGTGCGATTCAAGGTATTGGCGGCGGGGCATTAGTACCGATCGCATTTACTATCGTTTTTGATATTTTCCCTCCTGAAAAGCGCGGGAAAATGGGTGGTTTATTCGGAGCAGTATTTGGTTTATCAAGTATTTTTGGACCGTTGCTTGGTGCGTATATTACAGATTATATTAGCTGGCACTGGGTATTTTACATTAACTTACCGCTTGGCATTTTAGCACTTATTTTTATTTCATTCTTTTATAAAGAGTCACGAGTTCATAGAAAGCAAAAAATTGATTGGTTTGGCGCAATTACTTTAGTTGGTGCAGTAGTTTTGTTAATGTTTGCTTTAGAACTTGGCGGACAAAAGTATGATTGGGATTCTAGCTTTATTTTAAGTTTATTTGGCGGATTCGCTATTTTAATCATTGCATTTATTTTTATTGAACGAAAAGTAGAAGAGCCAATCATATCATTTGAGATGTTTAAGCAGCGCTTATTCGGAATGAGTACCATTATTGCTTTATGTTACGGTGCTGCGTTTATGTCAGCAACTGTATACATTCCGTTATTCATTCAAGGTGTATACGGTGGTACCGCAACAAACTCAGGATTATTACTATTACCGATGATGTTAGGATCAGTCGTAACAGCGCAATTAGGCGGATTTTTAACGACGAAGCTTAGCTACCGAAACATTATGATTATTTCTGCGGTTATTATGCTAATTGGACTATTCTTATTAAGTACATTAACGCCAGAAACAAGTCGTGCATTATTAACAGTGTATATGATTATTATCGGATTTGGAGTTGGATTCTCATTCTCTGTACTAAGTATGGCATCTATTCACAACTTTGGTATGGAACAGCGAGGGTCTGCGACTTCAACGAGTAACTTCATTCGTTCATTAGGCATGACGCTTGGTATTACAATCTTCGGAATGATTCAAAGAACAGGCTTCCAAGATCAATTAGAAGAAGCATTTAAAGGTATGAGCGGGGGAATGAATACAAACGCTTTAGGGGATTCAAGAGCTATTCTATCAGAATCGGCAAGATCTCAAATTCCACCGCAAATATTAGATAAAATTATTGACGCTCTTTCTAGCTCAATTGTCCAAACATTTATGTGGGCATTGGTACCAGCTGGTTTAGCATTCATATTTATTTTCTTTATGGGAAATGAGCGCATGGTAATTAAGAAACAACAAAAGAATAAAAAGAGCGAAACATCAAAAGCGTAATGAAAAAGCTCCTTTCCAATTGGAAGGGAGCTTTTTCGTATGTACAGATTTAGATTAGCCTTCGATGATTTCGTATTCTTCGTCTGCCAATAATAAAATTTGTGTTTTCTTACCTTTGTTTTGAACTTCGATTACATCGTAAGCACCTAAGTCTCTTACTTTGCTTTGAGAAGCGTTAACCATAACTTCAATAGAATCAATTAAGATATCTTCCTCAATGTATGATTCAGGCAATGCCATATCTTCAGTATCTAATACACATGCGTATAGATTTTGTAAGTTTTCAGCAGTTGGATTTTGTTCTTCAACATCAATGATGTTTTTTACTGCTTCCATATTTTCTTCTTTTGCTTGGTATACTTTAATTTTAGCCATTGTTTTAATCTCCTTTATAACGTAATCGTAGAGGCTACACCTCATTATAACGTTTTTTTCAGGAAAGATGAAATTGTTATATGTATTTATAGTAAAAATTATGTGTTATTACTTATTATTGGTGCAAGTTCCTTATTCATATTATGAATAGGGAACTGTATTCCTACGTTAAAGTTATATTGTCCAAGCTTTTCTTATATTCCGCTCATATTATATGTATTAGATAAAACATATAGGGAAGGGATGGAGTGTCAGTGGGTTGTGAGCCGAAACGAAATTATCGATGTTGCCAAAATAGTATTTGTGAATTTTTGCGAAATTTAGAGCCTTTTACAAAAGTTGAGAGTATTGTAGTCGCCGGAAAGGAAATTGTTGTATCGTATTTTCTTTCATTTAATAAGAGGAATGGTATCGTATCCTTCGTACAAGAGGACAATGATGTTATTTTTGTAGATTGCTCTAGGATTGATGCAATTCGAATAGGAAAAGTGTGTAGTTGTAAAACGAAAGTTAAATTTATTGAAGAGGATTTTAGTTTACTTGGAAATGTTTGTCCGCAATGTTTAACAGAGGGAAGTACACTCTTTTTTGACTTTCACAATCCAGAATTGAATTTATCACTACAAGCAAAAACAATTGATGCACCTAGTTGTACTGAATTTACAGATGAAAATGGTAATGTAGTGAAGCAGGTTACAATAGTTGGGGAAGCGATTGTTTCTAAAAACTTTGTTCAAGTGCCTGAACTATTAAACTTTCGATTAGTTTTATCTGATACGGCTGGGAATCCTTTGAAGTTTGGAATACTGTTCATTAATTTCCCTGATCTTACGTTTATTATTCTTTTCGCATCGAGTGGATACCTCAACATATCGAACTGTTTGAAAATCGAGAGTGGAGCTGGTAATACCGAGATAGAAGAGATGAGAAAGATGATATCGAATGACGATAATACGTACACATCAGTTGTTCAAGTGACTAAAGTATATAAAAACGGGGCAACAGAATCATTTGTTTATAAGAATGAGTTATAACATATATATTTAAATGAACCCTTAAACTAATGTTGAGGGTTTTTACATAATAAAAGATTATAGATTGTGAATTATTATTAAGTATATTATCTGTAAACCTATACACTAGAAAGTCATTTACTTAATATTAGATGTTATAATAATTTTATATTTATGAATAATTTATAATTATATGGAGTGTAGTAGACGTTTGCTTATATGTAGAAAAGAGTAGAAGTACATTGATTCTAAAGAAAGCAGGAATGTAAATGATATATGAAGCGAATATACATACAAGAGAAAAATTAGTTACTATGTTCGAAGATTTCAATAACATTGTTTTACTTTCTTATTTACAAGGACATATGGGTACCGCTTGGGTAAATAATCTTGAAAATCCAACAGTAGCGCAAGTTACGAT
>NZ_QOSD01000054.1:0-1644 GCF_008368905.1 Bacillus sp. SH5-2 | reverse complement strand
CTATAGTCTATGTTACTATTGAAATGAATAGAGGGATTTACATGATAGATAAAATTAAAAATGCTGTAGAAGATATGTACGAAGATGAAGCAAAACATTTACTTCAAAGCATTCTAATTCAGTTAAATTTATTAGAAGAAAACTATAGTGAAGATATTATTAAAAATTTGATGGATATTCCTAAGCAACTAACGAGTAATACATCTTATAAAAGAAATATAAAAGAAAGCTCACACGTACATATTACTTTTGACGATTCAACAGCTGGATGTTTAAAACATATGCTGGGTCAAGAAGAACGATTGGAAGAGAGGGTTGTCGCTTTTTCTGAATTCTTTTCAATTGGACCGATATATAAGATACATATGAATGAGGGACAACTAGCAAGACAGAAATGGTTAGTAAACAACTTAACTGCTTATGATAATTATTTTGAAGATGAATATTTGCGAAGATTTATGGAGACTTTAGAAGAACTTCATTCAATTCCAAATGAAACACCAATTACCATTTGGAAGGCCGATAATGCACATGAACATGTAGGTCTGTGTTTTGTAATAGCGCAATTAAAAGGTAAGAAAAATATTAGAATTATTAATACGTCTGAAGCAAGCAGAATTATATTAAAACAAGATTATGATATTCGTGGAACGGGGGAATTATCACCTGAAAGTTTATCGGCTTGCCTAAGAAATGGTGTAGATTCACCATATTTAACTATAGAGGGCAGAGTAAACCTTGAAAATGAGTGGGATAGATTATCGAATAGTACGGAATTTTTAAGAATTTGGAAAGAAAGTAACGTGCATTCTGTACAAGAAGATTATTTTGATCAATTTATTATTGAATGCGCGAAAAGTGTAGGTGCTGATCGAGAATTCCTAAAAGCCCCTAGAGTAATTGGTGAAGCACTTGGTCTTGTAAAACAGTTAGTTGGCGATACGTTTTTAGAATATCGCTTAAAGGAATTAATTAAACAAGAAGTATTTGAATTTGTAGGTTCACTAGATGAAATGCGCTTTTATAGTGTGAAGTTAAGAAAATAATACATCTATTCCTTTTATGAAAAAGCTCGTATTTTTAAATACGAGTTTTATTTTTTAGTTAAATTTAGGCGATACATAAGCTTCCTATAGAGGGCATATCACATATGAATGTTAAAGGTAATGAATGAAAAGAAGGTGATTTGTTATTATGTATAACCAGCAAAATTATTCATACGATCAATCCATGTATTATAATCCACAAAACTACGGGTATGAATTTACAAATGAAGGGAGAGATGTGGAACAAGAAGATTATAGACCCGATGATGCGGAAGATGCTCCAACATCACCACCACCGTCACAAGCGCCATCGTTACCGTCTACATTTGCTTCTCCAGCACAAGCAGGCAATATGAAATCTTGGATGTGTAACTGTTTGGGAAAGTGGGGATATTTACGTTTACATCGCTCTGGTCCTTTCGGAAGGGACTTATGGTTCTTCCCAACTGAAGTGAGAAGAAATGGGGTCTCCGGCTATACTTGGCAAGGTGGTCGTCGCCGTAAAGTAAGTTATCGCTATCAACAAATTAGTAATTTCATGTGCTTCGCATAAAGAAAAGTGAGAGAGTAGCAAGACTTTATAATCTGTACCCTTTGT
>NZ_QOSD01000053.1:0-1366 GCF_008368905.1 Bacillus sp. SH5-2 | reverse complement strand
CATCGGACTTATTTTTTAAACTTGATGGCCATGGCCCATATGGACAGCTCATTTACATAATTATCATTATCAGAAGTGGCAAACAAATCCTTTCAAAGTCATCTTAATTTTAGTTTTTTTGACTCTATTTCAGGAATCTCTATATTTGTAATTAATCGTTTTTATATCATTTCCATAGAGGTGATATTATTGATGATTGCACAATTCAACATATTAAAAATGGATAATGCAAATTTTAAAATCCCTCATTAACTAGCTCTTTTATCAAGTTTAATTTTGAAGAAAGCTCGATAAACCATTCTTCGTCCCCTGTTAATAACGCAAGATCTATAAGATAAAGGATTTGCTCCTTATTTATTACCTTTGATTCAGGAAGTTTGTTAACATGTTTACTAAAGAGTAAAATCGCTTCGTTTATTGTGTACTTGTCGTCACGTTTCACAATACTAACTGTAACTACATCTTCCACTTCATCAAGTGACACAATGTAACCAACTATGAATTCGCCCTCATTTGATATTCCACGAACCCAATCTCCTACTTTTAAAACTTGATTATTATTTGACATCATACTTTTTCACCTTCTTATAAATATTTTTTGTGACGATAAACAAGAAATAAAAACGAAATTAAACTGTAATATTTTCCATTACATTTAAATAGTAAGAACTTACGGCTCTATATAATAATTAAGCCGCTTAACGTTCTTGATTGATAAGATCAACAACCTCTTTCATTGTATAGTCCTTTAAGTATTCACCTAGATGTTCTTCCGCACCTAAGAAAATAGTGAAAAGAACTTTTCGCATGTTTGAACCTACAATACACTGATCATTTGATTCAGGACACTTAGGCTGCAAAGCACCTTCAGAGGTTATTTGATAAATATGCCAGAGATTAACTTCACTTAAATCACGAGCGAAAATAAAACCTCCACCAGTTCCCTCTTTTGATTGTATAAACTTATGTTTTTTTAACAAACTTAGCACTTTGCGAATGCGTACTGGATGAACACCTGCACTTTCTGAAATAGCACTACTTGTTGACATCCGGTCTGGCTGTAAAGCTAAATAAGTTAAACTGTGTATGGCCAAGGTAAAGTCGCTGTTCATTGTTTTCCTCCTACGATCAAAAATATTGTTTCTCATATATTAACATACTGTAGCCATAAATATTACAGATAGGTTAGTTGAACGTTAAAATATAATAAGAACCACACTTAGCATAAAGAAATAGATTCCATAACTTCATTTAGCTTTTTAAGTTAAAAATAAATTTAAAGACTCCATTGTTTCTTCACTTGTTCTTCTGCCAACTGTTTAATTTTTGTCCACACCGTATCTTTACTTACAATAACATTTGTTTG
>NZ_QOSD01000052.1:0-6029 GCF_008368905.1 Bacillus sp. SH5-2 | reverse complement strand
CATAGACTATAGTGTATCATTTCAGTGCAAGTATTTAAACGTTTTATCTTTAGTATGAATGTGTGAAATTTGCTGCATTTTTTCAATTGCAAATTATTTATAAAGTATTTTATTTTTATGAAGAAAACACTTTATAAATCCCTTTATTTATATGTATAATTATATAAAAGAAAACATAGGAGCAATTTCCATAATGAAAAAACTAATTAATTACAAATACCTTTTAAAAAACTGGCGATATATTTGCATATGTATACTCCCTACAATTAGTTTATTTTACATTTTCGACGTTACTTTTGAATTACTGTACCACCAAGATTTCTACTTATCTAACTTGCTATTTGCTGTAATCTTATTCATTCTATTTATCAATATTAAAGATAAATTTAAAATTAAAGATGATAGTACTTTATGATTTTTTAAGTCCAATACTGTTTTAAATTAGATTCTTATTAGAAACTCACACTACTCCAAAATGATTGCTCGTATCCTTTTCTTCTGTACAAATACCTTTTGTCGCTTTCAGTATAATTGGTATATTGCTATTTATTATGTTGATTCGACATGTTTTACAAAAAAAGAGCATCTTCAATATCGGATGCCCTCATGTGATTACAATTTTTTCTAAGTATTATATAATTATGCGTCGTATTTATTTTCATTTTATTATTACTAATAAAAATGTAAGAGATAAAAATAAACAAAGAGGAATATATAAATTTTTATCCATTCTAGCAAACTTCGTATCTTTTTTTCGTTTAAAGATACCAAAATAATTAAACTCACCAATTACCCGTATGAAAAAAACAATCATACAAATCCAGGAACCAGCTTGAACAATAACATTAGGAACTGCAAAATGAACAATATTTGTTTGTTGTAATAAAATTATTGCTGCTATACTTAATAATAACGCGATGACCAGTGTCATTCCTGTACGAGGTGTAAACGCTTTTTCTCCCGATATAGTTGGAATAACACTATTTGTCCCCCACGTACCTCCGAAAGCCCAATAAACATGCAAAAAGCTAACTAAGAATAATATACAAACAGAGATAGATGTAATAATAAGCATTTTGCCCTCCATTTATTTTATTTCAGTTCCCATCTTTAAATTATATTATGAATCCCACATTAGCAACCTATATTTAATTACAAAAAAACCTTTAATGATTTATCGTTAAATAGATAAATCATTAAAGGTTTACTAAATTTCATTACGCATTATACCTATTCCTTCTACGTTCCATCCTTGTTTGTCCTTGAACAGTATCTTCTTCGTATTGATCTATGTCCTCTTTCATTTCATACGTTACAGCTGGTTCTTCGTAATTATGCTTATGAACTCTTTCTGGATTTTTACGTTTACACGTCTTTCTCCCAAACTTAAATAATTTCAGTTTTAATTTTGGTAATCTTGGAAGACGGACATTAAATGATAGCCTTTTTCGTTTCTTTTTTTGTTGAAATAGATTTGTATTCTCTTTATTATCTTTCTCTTTGCGGTGTATTAACATCGCAAGTAATCCCCCTAAGATAAGACCTCCAATTAAAAATAGAAGATATACATATTGACTTGTCATTAAGCTCGTCATGCGTTCAAGTATAACTAACGACTGTACTTCTTTTATATCCCATAGTAAAGCGCCCCATAATGAGAATAAGCCCAAAGTAAGCCCATATGTACGAAAGCGGAATAAACACGGAATTAACGCGATACACGCGGCAATTTTTGCATTCGAAATTATTGAACTTGTTGATATATCCTGATTCCAAATGATTAGCAGTAGTGTTATAAATGGTGCATATGCTATCCAGCTACATATACGTGAATATATCTTTTTCGCAAAATAACTACCGAAACTAGTAAAAAATAATAGTCCTCCAATATATAAAGATTGTTCTAGTGGGATTTGCTTTATAATTCCTGCAATTGGAAAGAGGCCGCTTAGTAGCATTAATAGCACATCTAATTTCTTCACAATTCCCCATTCCTTTCAATTTTTCAAATTAATAAAACTCGTATTTCCATATGATATAGATTTTGTATTTCTAAAAAACATCTTAATCCTGTATGTTCATAAAGTAAATACTTAAAAGAAGCGATACATGACAAAGGATAGCATTATTTACATGAAAAAATGACAAATCCTGATCGGTATAACGAACAGGATTTGTTGACTTTATTTATAGTAGAATCACGGAATCTTTCTTTTCTATGTTTATTATATCTACATCTAATTCATCTTCAAACTCTTTAAACTCTCTTGCGTCTATATCTGTAATGTAACTTTTGATCACTTTAAACATATGCATGGAATACGTCATATGTACATTCTTTTCCAAGAGCATACTAGAATTACAGCACATGTAATGAATCATTTTTACGATTTGTTCCCTTTCTAGATGTTTTACACCTAATGGTAGAATTTCAATTATATATCGATGCAAGATTTCACTATAATTAAATGCATACTCGCCAGTGCTATAATACATACCTTTTCGATCTACATATAAACCGGTACTACCCATAGCCTCATCACGTTCTATCACACCGTAGGTTGGTACATCAAAATCAGTATTGATTCTAATAATATTTAAATTTGGAACCTTTAGCACATCAGGAACAATCCCAGGTAAACTATCTATATGGATTTTTTTATTTTGTAACCCTTGTATCCAATATTTTCTCATATTCGCATCTACAATGTAATACACCTGTTCATTCTGCTCTTTTGCATGTTGTACAATTTCTATTAAAGTTTCGGAAACAAATTGTTTAAAAAGAATCCCCATATCATTTCTTTTTGAAGGCTGCGGTAAAAATGCATTATGATTATTTAAATTTAATAATAAGCGATCAATCGTGTACCAAACTGTATCCCCATATAATTTATATAAAATTTCTTTTCCTTTTATCTTTGAAAAAATAGGTAAGAAATCAATTTTCGAAATTCGCTCAATTGACAACGTGACGTATATGCAAGGTAAATTTATCTTCTTCCAACTACGCTTCAAAAACCCTCTCTGTTCTAATAAGCTAAGAATACTATTTACAATTGTTTTATGAGATACACTTTGACCAATGAATAAATCAATAAATGTTGAAATACGATTTGTCCGCGCAAAACCTTCTCTAATGATTTGTTTTGGATTAATTTTTTCGCGCCCATCACAATTTTTTATTGCAATTAATGCTAATGTCGCATCAGACCGCTCTCCTGCAGTTTCATAAACAGCTTTCACAACATCATCGACAAGGTTTGGTTTATATTTCTGGCAATACTGCATTTTATATGGATTTTGTAATACTTTTTCAATATTAAATCTCACTATCTTAAGTAATACTGGAGAATCTGCATTCAGCAAATAGCATGACTCACTAATTTGTGTTAAAACAATTTCACTTTCAAATAATGCCTGTTCTATTTCCAGCGATATTTTTTCAGACCATATTTCCAGCGTTATCGTCTCTAATCCTTTTGGTGTAAATAAAGGAAAGAATTCATTCTCAGCATTTGTTACTACCTTTTTACATGCTGGGAGTAAAGCAAAACAAGAGAATGTCTGCTGAAATTCTTTAAATAAATACTCTTTCTCTTTTACTTTTATACCAAGTTTTACTTTAGTACCTTGTACTTTATATATTCTTTCATTGTATGGAAATAACACCCTTATATTTGTACCTATTAGATAATCTTTCGGATATTGGAGAATATGATCTAAATTAACCTCTCCACCTATATGAAAATCATCTTTTAAATTTCTAAATATTTTAATCCACTTCATGCCTTTTGTAGCTTGTTGTACTTTTAGTTTTATAAACCTTAATTTTTTATTATTTGATGCAAACTCTGGAGTAGAAATTAATATCATGCCCCGTTTTCTTCTCAACAGTAAAGGGATATCTGGATGGTTATATTCTTGATATTAAGACTATTTTTATGAGCATTTCGTATAAGTGTGATTTAACTGATTAAAGCTATTTTCAAAGACGACATATCAGCGATAAATTATGTCTATTTTGTATAGGTGTTAGCAAGTTCGTTTGCAAACTTGTTAGCACTTTTTTATTTTCTTCTGTTAAAAATCTTCATTGTATTTTTTCTTTTACACATCAATCATACTGCCACTATGACCAAAGTTATTAATTAAGCCTGTTTTCTCAAAGATTGTTGCTATTAAAGCAAAGAGAGACAGATCTAATCTACAAAATGTGTAGAATGAATTCTGTTTTTTAAAATTTTTCAAAATAAAGGGTTCTCATAAATGCGTTTAGAATATTTACAGTAATACTAAGAATAGGTGGGATGAAATGGTGAATCAGGTTTGTGTTATAAGTATTTACGTGCCCAATTTAAACAAAGCAATTGACTTTTATACTAATACTTTAGGTTTTGAATTAAACAAGCAGTATGGACCTAATATTGCATCACTTGTACACGGAGAGTTACCAATTATTTTAGAGGCAAACGATAATACAACCTTTAATCAAGATAATAAAATTACAGGAGTTGTATTAGGATTGAGAACTGAAGATATTTATGAAACGGTTAAATTCTTAAAAGATAAAGAAGTAGAATTTATTGTAGATGAACCAACTAATTGTCCTCCAGGAAAATATATTAGTTTCAGAGACCCCTTCGGAAATATTTTAGAGTATCTCCAATTTGAAAATATGTAACAAGCATTAAAAGTTCAACATAATGGTTGAACTTTTTTAATCTCCTTTTATAGCAAGCCTGCTTTATTAGTTGAGTAACAGTAAACTACTGAATCTGCTTAAAAAGCACCTGATAAAAGGTGCTTTTGGTCTTTTCTTAATGCTTCAACTGTGAAATAGTTAGATTTTTGACAAGCTGAAATAAGCATTTGCTCTACCCGATTTTCAAATGCCAAGTTTTTATGTAACTCAAGCCAACGATACCAGTAGAGGTAACTATCCAAATAATACGTACCAACGCCTTGAAATCGTTCCATCCATCCTTTTAAACGGCGATGGAAGTTATTAACCCATAAGCTTGCCGTGAGTTTTATTAATGTAGATTTTGAATAATGTTTGGTCAAATTGATACTAATAACCTTGATAAACGAGCAAAAAGAAAGAGCGTGTTTTTTAAGAAAATTGATCAAAGCACGCTCTTAACTTATTTAATTGAATCATTCTTTTATAAAAAAGTCTGATCATTCCTGTGGTCTTTCTTTCATTAAAGCGCCCTTTAGTTGAGGAGAGGGTGGTTATACGGACTAACTACTTAGCCGTCGTTCCATGAACTCTTTTTATTGTTTCATCTCTTTCATTCTCATTCAAATATTCGAAAAAACCTAAGCGATTTCCCCAGGGGTCTGTAAAGCTACTCCATTTTACGGGAACCTCTTCTCTTGAATATATTTCAAAAGGCTCAATATTTAATTCCTTTATCATTCTATCCCTTTCAGCCTCTATATCCATCACCCCCATGCGTATAGGACCGCTACCTTCTGTTGGCGTTCCCTCGGCTACCTGTAACCAACTCCCGGGTACGAGTTCAAACTCAACAAATCCTTCATGAGGTATAAAATCAGGCTCTTTATTCAGTAGTGACTTGTACCATTCCTTTCCCTTTTCAAAGTCTGAAACACGAACTTGCACAGTCATTTCAATAATCACCTTAACCCCTCCGTTTTTTAACATCGACCCTAATCTACTTCAACACAGTTCTATACATTCCTTCTTTGCTGATATTCAACAAATTGACCTGTAATAGAGTAACTTTATCATTACTCAACAGCTCCTTAATCGGTATTTCGGTTCAAATCATCTTTTCATTATAAAAACATCCCTTTAGATAAACAGATCCAAAGGGACAAAACATCGCAATTTAAAAACGTCGAAACTTTATTCTAAACATCACATCTTTTTTATGAGCACTGTGACTTTATTTAAAAGGTGACTTAAAAAAATTCTTCAAATTCTGGAAGCATAAGTTTGCCGCAAACAAAAAGAACCATAAGCTTGATATGGGGTCTCGCCACACATCCATCAACTT
>NZ_QOSD01000051.1:0-1492 GCF_008368905.1 Bacillus sp. SH5-2 | reverse complement strand
AATCCATAGATTTAATAATCTTAAAGAGGGAAAAGGATGAAATAGAGAGTGTTTAAAATAAATTTGGAGCGATAATGCGGTAAAAGGTTATAAGGTAATACGTTTTAATGTTGGTTTAAGGTAAGAATTACCTTTTTATGTTGATTTATTTGTAGAATGACTAAAATATTTTACTTTTTATATGAAAATGTTATGTAAAAAATAGCTATTCAGCTGTTTTTCGCATAACGTTTTTTCGTTTTTAAGGGATTTTACATAAGAAAAAATCTATAATTAAGATGGTTAACATATATCTTTTGATGGGTGTGGGGGATTATGAAAGAAATATGCATGTTATTAATGGCTGTTATATTATGGGGGGCAGCCATTGCACCAACAAAGTGGGCACTAGAATCTATTCAGCCATTTACTTTGTTGTTTATTCGCCTTTTCTTCGCGGGTGGAATCTGTTTACTATTCTCATTTAAACAATTAAAAAGATCGGTTGTACATAAACAAGTGCCATGGAAAAGAATGAGTTTACTATCTTTTACTGGTGTAGCTGGTTACTTTATGTTCACATCCTACGGTATTTCTTTAACAAGTGGATTGCATGTTAGTATTATTGATGCTGCTTTACCTTTAGTTACAATTCTATTTTCAACGTTCTTTTTGAAAGAAACAATTCAGCTTAATTATTGGATTGGTATTGTACTCGGGGCTGCCGGAGTACTTCTTATTACAATCCCATCTAGTAAATTCGATCAAGAAGTATCTTTAATAGGAGATATCCTTATTTTATTAAGTACTTTCTTATTTGCTTTCTATACAGTGTTGCTGAAAAGGCCAAAACAAGAACAGTATCTATCAAACAAGCTTTTTACAACATTAACTTTAATTATTGGAGCTGTTATTCTATTACCATTTGCAATGGCGGAAACTTTTTATTACGGTTTTCCAAAGGTTGAAACATGGAAGGCTGGACTAAGTGTAGTATATCTTGTTATTGGGGCAACAATTTTAGCGTATTGGTTTTGGAATAGAGCATTAGAGACGGTCTCGGCATCAGTAAGTGGATTATATTTAAATGCCTTACCGTTAATAAGTATTGTTGCTTCAATTGTTCTATTAAATGAATCTTTAACGTGGAGAATAGTAATAGGTGGTAGCTTAGTTTTATTTGGAGTGATATGGGCGGATAAACGTAAATTAATTGATTTATTTATGTCAGGTGATCGAAATGTTAAAGAGAATGAAGAATGTTAAAGTTTATAAGAGCATGTATATAATGTTTAATGGAAAGGATGTCTTGTATGTAATAGGATGTCCTTTTCGTTATTTTCATTGAAATAGAGAAAGGTGAAACTAATAATGAAAATACCTTTGAAATTATTTTTATTATTAATTGAATAAAAGATGTTGACGATTGTACCTTAGAGGTGTAATATAGGACAAGTCGCCGATGCAGTAACGCAGAAAGCGATAAACGAAATAAAAAACTTAGTTGACATTA
>NZ_QOSD01000050.1:0-3540 GCF_008368905.1 Bacillus sp. SH5-2 | reverse complement strand
GAATGACTCGTCTTTTTTGTGTTTAATGAAATAATCTTGTAATTAGTTAGGCTATCTATTTGTTAACAAGAATATATACAAGATACTGCCCTCTGTAGCCTGCTCACACCTTCTTTTATTTCTTCAATTGTTAAATGTCCATACCCTATAATAATTCGATTATGATGTTTTCCTTTTTTAATGGCGTGGTCTTCCACAGGATATACTTTTACTCCAAGTTGTTGAATTTCCTCAAGTAATTCTTTTGTGAATTGAACTTGATTGAATTCAACAATCAAGTGTAATCCTGTAGAATAACCGAAAATATTGATCTTGTTTGAGAATGCTAATTTTAATTGCTGGATAAGGAAGTCTCTTCGATTTTTATAGATTTTTTTCATCTTCATAATATGCCGTTCCAAATGATCTTCGGCAATAAATTTAGCAAGAACAAGCTGATTTAAAGAAGGTGTATGTAGATCTGAAAACCATTTTACCCTGCGGCATTTTTCAATAAGGTGTGAGGGCAGAACTAAGTATCCCATCCTAAGGGCCGGTGATAAAATTTTACTAAATGAGCCTATATATATAACACGCTCGGGATCTAATCCCTGTAATGAACTTACGGGTGAGCCTTCATATCGAAACTCACTGTCATAATCATCTTCAATGAGATAACAATTTGTTTTTCTTGAATAGTTAATCAATTGAACCCGTCGTTGAATCGGTAATGTTCCACCTAAAGGAAATTGATGAGAAGGCGTAATGAAGATGAATTTTGGATTTTTATTTGTGGGTAGCAAAGATGTATCCATCCCATTATCATCAACTGGTATAGGATAAAGGAAGGCTCCTGAATTTTTAAAAATTGTTTGAATGTCATTGGTGATGGGATCTTCTATTAGTACTTCATCACCTGTTGACAAAAGTAACTTAGAAACAAGTGTTAAAGCTTGAGTTGCACCAGAAGTAATCACCAATTGTTCTGGATGACAAAAAACCCCTCTTGTTTTTAGTAAATAGCGTGATAAAACCTTTCTTAATTCGGGACGCCCTTCGGGAATATCGTATCCAAACATAGAAGGCGGTGTTTCATTCCATATAGTGTGAGACAATTTTGCCCATCCCTTACGTGGAAATAAGTCTAATGCCGGTATCCCTGAACGAAAATTAATGATGTTACTGTCTTTGTTTGTTTCTTCCCACCAAGATAAAGAATCAATTAAAGTTGATTTTTTACGTTGTTCTAAATAAGTTCCTTCAGCAATGAATGTCCCGGCTCCCTGTCGAGTGACCAAAAAACCTTCGGAAAATAATTGATCATAAGCTTCTAAAATTACATTCCTAGACACACCTAACTCAGAAGATAATTCCCGTGTTGAGGGTAGTTTTTCTCCGGACTGTAGCTCCCCGTTTAATATTCGTTCGCGTATTTGGTGATAAACCTGTCGAATTAAACTAATATCTAACGATCGATCAATAGGTATCCAAAGCATATAAATGCTCCTTTCATCAAAATTGGTACCATAAAATTTTAGTTAAAATGGTACTAATACGAACCATTTTAGCATGCTATAGTTGGATCAAATAGTTCTAAAGGAGATGAAAATGTGATGACTAAAGAATTCCAAGTAGCTCAGGCATTTAAATCGATTGCACGAAATGAACATATAAAATCCTATGTACAACAATCTACGGAGCTCTATGCGTTGTTGTTGCAAGCTGCGAAACGCTTTGTCACCGGAGAAACGAGACATGAGGGGATTGTGACGGCAAAAGAACTAATTACAAAAGGATATCATACTTCACTAGAATACATAGGGGAAAATACTCTAGATATAAAGGAATGTTATAAAGCAAAAAATGAGTTTTTGAATCTTATTGGGGACGTGGGTGCTCTTTCTATAAAACAAACAGTATCACTCGATTTATCGCATATTGGATTATCTATAGATCCAGAAATGTCTTATATTCATTTAATAGAGTTGGCAGAGAGGGCAAAAGTACAGGGAACTACCCTTATGATAAGTATGGAAGAATCATCTAAAGCAGCGGACATTCTTTCTATCTATAAAAAAACAACTGCGCAATATCCTAATGTAGGGATAACGATTCAGGCACATTTATATCGCTCAAACAATGATATTCAAGAACTCCTGCATTATCCAGGGAAAATACGAGTTGTAAAAGGTGCCTATCAAGAAGTTCCGGATATTGCTATGCCTAGGTCAACTGATTTAAATCAACAGTATCTTCAGATTGTGGAACAACTAATTGAAAACAATCACCCTGTATCTATAGCTACACATGATGAAATTCTTATTAAAGAGATGGAGCAACGTCAATATTTTAGTCAATCTAATGTAGAGATAGAAATGCTATATGGAATTCGTCCGGATATGTTAAGTGATTTGAAAAACAAAGGACATAACGCTAGAGTATATTTGACTTATGGGGAAGAGTGGTACTTGTATTTATGTCACCGGATAGCTGAACATCCAGAAAATCTATATCATGCGGTGACAGATATGATACACCCATCTTCAGGGCAGCGGATTAGGGAATATTGAATAGACATTTCATTTTAAATATAAAAATTATTTTGGCTATGTTTATTGTGAGGGAGTTCAGCTGTAGCAAGGAAGTTAAATAATTTTGGCTGTGGCCAAAAAATAAGAGCCGGATTTTTCTTAGAATAGAAATTCCGGCTCATTTTATATTGAAATCTTAGGTTTGTAGCTAGAAATAAATGAATTTGTAATTCTATATGTATTTCAAAACGAAGGATATACAAATAGGAACAATAAAATTATATGTTATAGGTATGGGATAAACAGACTTAAATGTTATAAAAGGTGATTTGAATAAAACGGAACGCTTGTTCTTTTAGGTGTATTAGGTACACTAGATCAATTGAGGTGCGTATTTTTAATCCGGTATATATGCTGAAAAAGAAATGCTATTAATCGGTTAAGACCTCGAATATAGTTTATCTGTCCACCTTAAATTTCTGTTAAAAGGATATAAAGGTTACCACTAGGCCATATGGGGATAGATGATGTTAAAGATGAAAGAGGTATAAGGTGGATATTTCAGTGACGCAAGATAGTTAGTAAGTGTATTTATATATATTTATGAGTAAACAGATAAGTAAGGATTACTTCATAATAAGGGGAATTCTATAAATGGAATAGTATATAAGTTTATTATGAACTTTTGTATCGTTGTCTATTATAAGGATACGTGTATCTTTAATCGTTTCTAATAGGGTGCGCGATAAACAAAGAGGTATTAAGAGATGTAATTACTTTTTAATTACACCTTAGTATTTATTAAGATTGTTTGTTTCACTGAGTAAAGACTTCCATACAAATTAATTCTATGGGGGTTAAGTTAACTTGGATATATTTTGGAAGAGGAAATTAAAGAGAAGTAGAAGTTGCTTTTCTGGTAATGTAATCTTTTTAGATTCTGCCCTAGGCTAGAGAGTGTAAAAATATTAACTTGAATATATTTATAAAAAAGTGTTGACGATTATACTTTAGAGGTGTAATATAGAAC